>CAZMMM010000410.1:0-2117 GCA_964567385.1 uncultured Comamonas sp. | reverse complement strand
AGCGGTCATACACCACCATGCCAAAGCCGCCAATCATGGCGGTGCGGGCATTGGCCACGGCACGCGCACCGGCCTGGCCGGTCAGTTGGCGCATGGCTTCCACCACGCCAATAAAGCCGCCTGCCGCACCCGCCTGCCCCATAGAGAGCTGGCCGCCGCTGGTGTTGTGGGGAAAGCTGCCTGCAAAGGTCAAATCGTGCGACTGCACAAAGGCCGCACCTTCGCCCTTGTCGCAAAAGCCCAGGTCTTCCATCTGCATCATGCTGATGACGGGGTAGTCGTCATAGGTCATCAGCATGTCGATATCTTTAGGCTGCATGGCTGCTTGCGCATACAAATCGTCCTTGTCCACACGCCAGCCGCCGCGCCACATGATGGGGTCGTCGCTGTAGGCGTTGTGCCGTTCGATGGCACCACGCAGCAGCACATGGGGCAAGCCCAGGTCACGCGCCCGCTCAGCGCTCATCACCAAAAAGGCATCGGCTCCGGCGCAGGGCATAACGCAATCGAACAGATGGATGGGGTCGGAAATCACCCGTGCATCCATGTACTGCTCCAGGCTGAGGGGTTTGCGCATCAGCGCATGGGGATTGCGCAAAGCGTTTTCCCGTTGGGCCACGCAGATGCGGCCAAAGTCCTCACGCCGCGCACCATAGCTGCGCATGTAGTGGCTGGTGATGAAGGCAAAAATCGAGTTCGGCCCGCCCGCGCCATAGGGGTAGGTGGCATCACGCGCAAAGCCGCTGAACGCCCCCAGGGTTTGGCGGAAGGAATCCACATGGTTGGTATCAGCGGCAATGCAGGCCACGATGTCGGCATCGCCCGCCTGCACGGCCCGCGCAGCACGGCGCAGCGCCATTACGCCGCTGGCTCCCCCGGTGGGGATGTGGTCTAACCAGCGGGGCGACAGCCCCAGGTGCTGGGTCACGCCCACCGCCGTATCAGGGGCCAGAGAAAAGCTGCTGACGGTCAGCCCGTCAATGGCGGCCTTGTCCAGACCACTGGCTTGCAGCAGGCCATGCAGCGCTTGGCCGACAAACCAGTGTGCGCCCTGGCTGCTGTAGCGTTGATAGGGCACGGTGACGGGCACGGCCAGCGCCACGCCCTCATAGCCCTTGCGTTTGGAGCTTGCAATCTGCGCCATAGGCTTACCGTTTGAGTTGATACCCGGCGGCCTCGCGGTCCCAGGTTTGGGGGGTTACGCCGCGCTCGCGCAGCTTGAATTTTTGGATTTTGCCGTTCTCGGTAGAAGGCAGTTGCGCCATAAATTCCACATAGCGCGGCACGGCAAAGTAGGACAGGCGCGGCTCGCAAAAGCGCATCAGCTCCACCGGGTCAAGGCTTGCGCCTTCGCGCAGCACGATGGCGGTCATGACCTCATCCTCGGCCAGCTCGCTTTTGACGGGAAAGACCGCCGCCACTTCCACCTCGGGATGGCTCAGTAGCACCTGTTCCACCTCGTAAGAGGAGATGTTCTCCCCCCGGCGGCGAATCGCATCTTTCAGCCTGTCCATAAAGGTGTAGTAGCCATCCACATCGCACACCACGCGGTCGCCGGTGTGAAACCACAGGTTGCGCCAGGCTTCCACAGTTTTATCGTCCATGCCAAAGTAGCCGGTGGCAAAGGCAAAAGGCTCGTCAGCACGCAGCACCAGCTCACCGGGCTGGCCGGGTGGCAGGGGGTTATCGTGCTCATCGACCACGCGGGCTTCAAAGCCCGGGCGGATTTGCCCCATGGTGCCGGGGCGCATGGCATTCATGGGTGCGCCCAGCACGAAGTTGCTTTCGGTAGAGCCATAGCCATCCAGCAGCCCCATACCAAAGCGCTGGGTAAATTCCGCGTGGAATTGCGGCGGCACGCCCGGCGCAAGCGCAATGCGCACCTGGTGCGCCCGGTCGCTGGCCGAAGGGTCTTTGGACAGCAGGATAGGAACCATCGCCCCCAGCACATAGGTAACGGTGGCCTGGTGGCGCACCAACTGCTCCCAGAAGGCCGAGGCGGAGAAGCGTTTTTCCACCACCAAAGTGCCACCGCACAGCAGCGCCTGGAAGAAAGCGCCCATGGCGTTGGTATGGAACAGCGGCAAGGTGGTAACCAGCACATCGCCCTGCACCAG
>CAZMMM010000409.1:0-2149 GCA_964567385.1 uncultured Comamonas sp. | reverse complement strand
TATTGCTATGGGTCTGATTAAGGAAGACAACAAGTTTGCCGTGCTGACCGACATCCTGGGCGACGAAGACCACCTGGGCGATATGGACTTCAAGGTGGCGGGTACGACCGCTGGTATTACTGCTTTGCAAATGGACATCAAAATCCAAGGCATCACCAAGGAAATCATGGAAGTGGCGCTGGCGCAGGCCAAGGAAGCACGTCTGCACATCCTGGACAAGATGCAGGAAGCCATGGGCGAAGCCAAGGCCGAGGTTTCCAGCTTCGCGCCCAAGCTGTTCACCATGAAAATCAACCCCGAGAAAATCCGTGACGTGATTGGCAAGGGCGGCGCAACCATTCGTGCCCTGACCGAAGAAACCGGTTGCCAAATCAATATCGAGGAAGACGGCACGATTACCATCGCCGCAACCGAAGCGGCCAAGGCCGATGAAGCCAAGCGCCGCATCGAAGAAATCACCGCTGAGGTGGAAGTGGGCAAAATCTACGAAGGCCCCGTGGTCAAGATTCTGGACTTTGGCGCTTTAATCAATGTGCTGCCCGGCAAAGACGGCCTGTTGCACATCAGCCAGATTGCCCACGAGCGCGTGGAAAAAGTCACCGACTATCTGCAAGAAGGTCAGGTAGTGCAGGTCAAGGCACTGGAGACGGATGACAAAGGCCGCATCAAACTGTCGATGAAGGCCTTGATTGAGCGCCCCGCCGGCATGCCTGAACGTGCGCCCCGTGAACCTCGCGAGCCGCGTGAATACCGCGAACGCGCACCCCGTGAGCAGCGCGAATACCGCGAGCCACGTGAAGAGCAGCAGCCTGCGGCCTATAACGGCGAGCAACAGGCTGACTAAGCCAGGCACAGAAGATGCCGCCCTTACAGCGTATGCAGGGGCGGCATCCCTTATGGATGTTTTATCAAACCGCTGGGCGGTAATCAGGGATTGAAAGTCTAGGCGCTATGGGCAAGAAATTAATTGCTGGTAACTGGAAGATGAACGGCAGCTTGGCTGCCAATGCAAGCCTGTTGCAAGGCATTGCTACGGGACTGCAGCAGCAGGCAGCGCAATGTGATGTGGCGGTTGCTGTGCCAGCCGCGTATTTGGCGCAGGTGCAGCAGTTGGTAGCGGGCACGGCCATTGGCCTGGGGGCGCAGGATATTTCTCAGCATGCCAGCGGTGCGTTTACGGGTGAAATTTCTGCTGCAATGTTGCAAGACTTTGCAGTGCGTTATGCCCTTGTTGGCCACTCTGAGCGTCGTCAATACCACGGCGAAACCGATGCTGTGGTAGCTGCCAAGGCCCAGGCGGCTCTGGCTGCTGGTATCACCCCAGTGGTGTGTATTGGCGAGACCTTGGCCGAGCGTGAGGCCGGGCAGACCGAGGCCGTTGTGCAGCGCCAACTGGCAGCGGTGCTGGATGTGGTGGGCGCTGATGTGCTGCGACTGGTGGTAGCTTATGAGCCCGTGTGGGCCATTGGCACGGGTAAAACCGCAACGCCCGAGCAAGCCCAGGCTGTACATGCAGGCTTGCGCGCCCAGTTAGTGGCGGCACACCCAGAGGCGGCCTCTGTGCGTCTGCTCTATGGCGGCAGCATGAATGCGGCCAATGCCGAGAGCTTGCTGGCCCAACCTGATATTGATGGTGGCTTGATTGGTGGTGCAGCCCTGAAAGCTGCAGATTTTTTACAAATCATCGCCGCAGCAGCGTAAATATCGGATAGGCTGCGCGGTTTTGCTGGATAGTATTTATCTACTGAAGGAGTAATAATGGCTGCTTTTGCAAGCATTATTTTGGCGGTGCAGATAATGGCCGCCCTAGGTATGGTTGGCTTGATTTTGCTGCAGCACGGTAAGGGTGCTGACATGGGGGCTGCTTTTGGCAGCGGTGCTTCGGGTAGTTTGTTTGGGGCCAGTGGCAGCGCGAACTTCCTGTCGCGCTCTACGGCAGCCATGGCAACGGTATTTTTTGTGAGTACCCTGGCTTTGGCCTACTTGGGTAACTTGCGCCCTGTCAGTGTTGGCAGTGTGCTAGAGAGCACTCCCATCACTGCGCCAGCCCCTGCTGATGCAGTGCCTGCCGAGCCTGCACAAGGTGCTCAGCGACGGTTTCCGCACCGGCGACATCATGGAGCCGGGCAAGACCTGCTTGGGCTGCGTT
>CAZMMM010000408.1:1064-2154 GCA_964567385.1 uncultured Comamonas sp. | reverse complement strand
CTTCATGTACCCCTGGGACAAGCGCGAGCCCAACAAACCCGGCAAGCTGCGCCTGCTCTACGAAGCCAACCCCATGGGCTGGCTAATTGAGCAAGCCGGCGGCGCAGCCACCAACGCCCGCCAGCGCATTCTGGACATCCAGCCCCAAACCCTGCACGAGCGCGTTAGCGTAGTGCTAGGCTCTAAAAACGAAGTGGAGCAAGTCACCCGCTACCACCTGGAGGCCGACCAAGCCAAAGCCTAGCCATAAAAAAAGACGCGCTATAATCCGCGTCTTTCGCCGGTGTAGCTCAGTTGGTAGAGCAGCTCATTCGTAATGAGAAGGTCGCGTGTTCGATTCATGTCTCCGGCACCAATAAAATCAACGACTTAGGTCAATACCAACAAGTTGGCCTTTTTCTTTTTTGGGTTCATGTAGCCACCATGTAGCCACTTTTTAGGGGTTTTGCCCTTTGTGGCGCTGGCCACTTGCACCAGGCAGGGCGCATGAATGGCCATCCAGGGCGAAGGGGTTTACAGATTTTTCCTGTAAACGATGGCGCGGCATTGCGTACCAGCATGGGCGCTCTGGTGCTGGCCCGTCTTTTCGGGTCAGTGCAGGAAAACCGGCATCGGGCAAAGGGTGTCAATTGAATGGACATCCCTAGGTGGTATGGCTGGGGTGTGAGTTGGGTTCACCCGCTTTTTCGGGCGAATAGGGCGGCATGTGCTGGGCTGGTTGACGATGGCCACGGCGGCATGGGCACGGTCTATGTTCAACATAGGGCTTGGGTCGGTGGGCATGGTGGCCAGAAAGCAGATTTGCTTTTTGCCAGGCAAAGGGGCTGATACGCGGATTGTGCGCACCAGGTCAAAAAGTATTTGACCTTCCCTAGCTGCAAAACCTTTACACCTTGCCAGCTAGGTGAAGGCTGGCACGTAGCATTTCATTGATGCGGGTTTGCCAGCCATCCCCAGTAGCGCGTAGGGCGGCAAGCACATCAGTATCCAGACGCAGCTTCACGGGTTCCTTTGTGGTGGCCTGTGTGCTGCCTATGGGGCGGCCCCGCTTGCGGGCGGTGATTTGTTCGGGGGCGTGGCCTGTGCCTTT
>CAZMMM010000408.1:0-1054 GCA_964567385.1 uncultured Comamonas sp. | reverse complement strand
GAGTTGTTCGGGGGTGTGCGTCTGCCCTTGTCCGGCTGCTGCTTGTGACAGGCCGCGCTCCAATGATGCGAGTAGCTGGGCAGTGTCGGGGTCGAGTGCTTGCGTTTGGTTAGACATCGTATTTCTCCACAATGGCGCGTAGCAGGTGCGCGGGTATGTTTTCAATGCGGCCCTTGGTGTAGGCGGTTACAAGCACCAAGTCACCGCGTGCGGTGCGAACGTAGTAAATCACCCTTGCCCCTCCACGTTTGCCCATGCCCGGACGTGCCCAGCGCAGTTTGCGTAAGCCCCGTGTTGCAGGGATTACTTCGCCAGCGTCTGGATTTTTAGAGAGCCATTCGATAAGGGCGTGGCGCTCTTCCTCATTCCAGATGCTAGAGGCGGTGGCTATAAATTCAGGGGTTTCTACTACGGTTAGCATGATTTAATTGTACCCCCATAAAATTAAATGAAAACAGCCTGCACTGCTGCAAACCAGCCCCCAGGTTACGGGTGAAGTTACGGCAAAAGTGAACACTAAACAGACAGCACTTACGAAAGTTTCGTAACCGTCTTGGCGCTCAGGGCGTGGGGTGGTGTTTCGCCACCCCCTTGGAGAATCACCAGGCAAAGAAAAACCCAGCGGCATGGGCTGGGCTTGGTTCACCTGATTTTTCAGGCGATTAGATGGGGTCTATCCAAACTTGGACACACCCCATCGGCGGAAAGGGGGCGGTAAATCAGCGCCCCCTTGGTGGTGCTGGATGGCGGCTCTAGCGCGACTTTTTACCTGTTACCCAAAAATGTACCCTATTTTGGTTAGTGGATACTAGCGCGAAGATGCGCCTGAATGACCGTCAATGAAAACCCCTCTATGAGTACCTTTCCGGATGTGCAATGGGGTAGTACCAGCGCCACCACTACGGCACGCTGTAGGCGGTTCTGGTGCTTCCTAGCGGCATTGCAGGCGTTTGGAAACTGTGCAGATTGGCATGGCTTGAAAACCTGCTCTCTTATGACTTTTGGTTATATGTCAATGATGAGGGTATCAGGTGCAGGCGGGGCTAGTCGGGGC
>CAZMMM010000407.1:0-2181 GCA_964567385.1 uncultured Comamonas sp. | reverse complement strand
GGTGGATGCCCTCGCCCGCGTCGCGCTCTTGCAACTCAGACAAATCCAGACCCGCGCAAAAGTGCGTGCCCTCGCCATCGAGCACGGCAGCGCGGACGCTGGCGGGTAGCTGCTCAAACACATCGCGCAGGCCAAGAATGATGCCGTCAGAGATGGCGTTGCGCTTGGCCGGGCGGTGGATGCGCACAATGGCCACCTCTTGTGCCTGGCCGGTGATTTCTACAGAGATTTCGGGGTGTGGGGATTGCATGGGGAAAGCCTTTTTCATGAATTTATAGTTATTCATGATAATTATTTTTTGGCTTTTTTCCTCTGGGGTTTACCCGAGGTTGTTATCCCTTATGGGGGTGGAGCGGGCTTATTCACAGTGCTGCCGTCAAGCCAGCTCGTACCAGACCCCTCGACCTCGGCCTTGCTGGTTGAGGTGTCCTTGCTCTACCAAACTGCGGAAATGCCCCTTCAGCGTATTGCGGCTGGCTCCGGTGAGTTTGATGGCATCGCCAATGGTGACTCGCCCATGCTCACGAGCCAACTCGACAACTTGCAGCGACAGCTCTGGCAAGCTGGCCAAAACCAGCTTCTCACGCTCGACTTTCTTCTCTAGGCGGCGCACCTGTTCAGCCAGCGAGCGCAAAAAAAACAGCAGCCACGGCTGCCAGTTTGGCGCTTCACTGCGAATACTGCCCTGCGTCTGGCGTAGCGCTAGGTAGTAGGCTTCCTTGTTCAGCTCAATCACGCTCTCCAGCGAGCTGTAGGGGACATAGGCATAGCCCGCCTGCAACAAAAGCAGGGTGGTCAAGGCACGGCTGATTCGGCCATTGCCATCTTGGAAGGGGTGAATCTCCAGGAACACCACCACGAACACCGCAGCAATCAGCAAAGGGTGAAGCTGCTTGACCTCGCGCTGGGTATGCACCCAACGGCATAACTCACTCATCAGGCGTGGCGTATCGAAAGGCGAAGCCGTCTGGAACACGATGCCAATTTGCTGACCATCCTCGTTAAAAGCGGCAACGCTGTTGCTATTGGTCTTGTACTGGCCACGGTGCCAAGCATCCTTGTCACTGTGTTGAAGCAAAATCTGGTGCAGTTGCTTGATGTAATTCTCGGTAAACGGGATGTCCTGCCAGTTGTTGAAGACAACATCCATGACCTCGGCGTAGCCAGCCACCTCTTGCGCGTCGCGCGTATCAAAGCGTTTGATTTCCAGGTTGCTGAGAAGGCGCTCAACCTCACGGTCGGTCAGTTTGCTGCCCTCAATCCGGGTTGAGGAGCCGATGCTCTCAATCGTTGCCACCCGGCGCAGGGCGGTTAAACGCTCTGGCGCAAGCGTTCCCAAGGCACGCCAAGCGCCCTTGAACTCGTCAATCTTGGAGATTAGCGCCAGAAAATCCAGGGTGACCACAATCGTGTTTGTTCGCAGCATGAACCAATAGTACACCCAATTACACCCAATTAGTCTTGCTTTCCAGCCAGCACCAAACGCTAAAGCTACTGCCCAAGAGCTAAGCATCAAGCATGAGCCAACGCACTAGGCCGAGCCTGCAAATGCGCCTGTATTTTTTCTGCTGCTGCTTGCAGGTGGGGCAGGAATTGCTCTACCGCCTTGGGCAGGCTGACGGCTTTTTTCAAGAACACCACGTTGATGCTGGCCAGTACGTTGTCCTGATGGCGAATGGGCACGGCCAGAGAGGCTACCTTGAGCTGTTCGCTCCATTCCCCTTCGTTGCTGGCATAGCCTTGTTGCTGGATTTTTTCTAGCAATTGCTCCACCAGGGCGCGGTTGCTGGCAAAGCGGGCCTGCTCATCATTGCCTGTGGCTAGCAGTTGCAGGATTTGCGCCCGCTCTTGGGGGGTGCAAAAAGCGAAGTAAGCACGCCCGGCGGCGGTAAACAAAATCGGTATGCGCTGGCGAATCATGGCGCGGTGAAATGACAGCGGGCTAAAGCGGTGTGTGCTTTCACGTATCAAGAGGCTGTCGCCGTCCAGCGTGCACAGGTCAGACGGCCAGACCAGCTTTTGCAGCAGCTCCCCTAGCACGGGGTTGGCGACTTCGCAAATCCATTCATCGTCGGTAAAGCCATCGCTTAACTGGCGCACTTTTTGGTTCAGGCGGTAGCTGTCGTCCGAGGGGCTGCGGCGCACATAGCCCTGGGTTTGCAGCGTCTCCAACATGCGGCG
>CAZMMM010000406.1:0-2195 GCA_964567385.1 uncultured Comamonas sp. | reverse complement strand
TTCTACCTCCTTGCTGCCTGCGGGCAGTTCACGCGCCCAGTGCACGGCAATATCGGGGGGAAGGAAGGTGTTGGTGCCGCGTACCCAAGAGTTGGGGCTGCGCTGCAAGTCGGTATCCAGATGCACCACTTGCATCAGCCCATGCACGCCCGCATCAGTGCGCCCGGCGCACAGGGTGGAGGTGCGCTGGCCGGTAAAACGCGCCAGCGCGGCTTCGAGCTTGTCCTGCACGGTGTTGCCGCTGGGTAGCTAATGCCTAGAACAATGCGCATCGGTTCTATAAAAAAAGTAAGCCCATGCTGCAAAAGAATGGGCGTACAGAGTGAGAGGGAGGTGGGCTTATGCAGATCTGCTCTTGCACTGGTGTGCCAAGAGCAGGCCGCGTGGGCTGGCAGCTGGGCTTAGCCCAAGTCTTTCAGCATTTTTTCAGCGCGGGCTTTTAAGCTGCCACCCGCTTCTGCCATGACTTCTTCCACCAAGGAGCGTGCGCCCTCGGTGTCGCCGATAGAGGCAAACTCTTGCGCCAAGTCTAGTTTGGTCACTAGAGCCTCTTCTAAAGCGGGGTCATCGCTGCCGCCTTCAGCGTTATCAGCGGTGGCAGTAGCGCCGGTATCAAAGCTGCCCAGCGCATCAAGCGAGAGGCTGTTGTCTTCTTCAAACGCTGCCACTGTGGTGCTGGGCGCAGGCTCAGGTTCGGTGGTGTTCGTGTCCAGCAGCCCGTCAAAGTCTAGTGCGCCTAGGCCAAAATCATCTTCAGCAGGCTCGGCTGGGGCTGTAGCGGTGGCAGCTTCTGCAGGGGGTGCTTCAGAGGTGTCAGCAGGGGCTAGCAGGTCATCTAATGAGAAGTCCAGGCTCTCAGTGGCCTCTTCGGTGCTGGCTGGTGCAGCAGCAGGCTCTTGGGCTGGCGCTGCTGCGGCTGCAGGGGCTTCGCCGGGCAGGTTTAGGTCTAGGTCAAGGGCGCTAAGATCTAAATCCATGCTGTCTGCTGCCAGCTGCTGGCTGTCGGCAAAGGTGGTGTCCTGGATTTGGGTGGGCAGATTTTCGGCGGGATTGTGGTCCGTAAAGTTCAGGTCGCCATGCAGGGCTTCAGCCAGCAGGGCATCGCTGTCAAAGCTGTCGTTGCTGACGGGGGCTGGCTTGTTGACGGCGGGTGGGTCTTCGGCCACAGCGGCTTTTGCGGCGGCGGTTGAGGCTGCTGCTGCCGTGGTAGAGCTGGCCAGCGCTTGGGCAAAGCTAGAGCTGCTGCTTGTGGGCACGTCTAGGTCTGGGGTGTCAGAAGCATCAGCGTAGAAGGCGTTGTCAGGGTCCATGCTTTGGCCCAGAGTGCGCACCTGCTCCCAGTCAGGCCCTTGGCCAGCGCTGATTTGGTGCACGGTACGCGCGGTGGCCTCCAGCTCGGGCAGCTGATGGTGTTTGGCGTAAATCTCAGCCAGCTTGGCGTGTAAGGGCAGGCGCTCTGGTGTGGCGCGCAAAGCCTCTTTGAGGATTTTTTCAGCCTCTTCGTCTTTGCCATAGGCCAGGTACACATCGGCCTCGGCAATGGGGTCGACTTCGCCGCTGGCATCGAGCTGGCTGGGGGAGTAGGCCATGGTGCTGGCACCACCGCCGTGATCGGTATGGCTGGTGTCCACTTGCTGGCCACCACTGCTGTCAAACAGCGAGTCTGGCTCTAGCTGGGAATTGCTAAGTGGTACGGCTGTAGGCGTGGCTGCCTGGTTTTGCTTGGCCTTGCGCTGGCGCCAGAACAAGCCGCCCAACAGTAGGGCCAGCAGGCCACCACCTGCCGCTGGTAGCAGAGGGTTGGCCAGGATTTCGTCCAGCAAAGAAGGCTCTGGTGCAGGCTCTGCAGGAGTGTCTGTGGTAGCGGGGTTTTCTGCCACTTCAGGCGCGGGCGTGAGGGCTGCGGGCTGCGCATCTACAGGAATAAGTCCTGTGGAGGGGCTGGCTGCTGCCTCGGTAGATTCTGGGCCTGTGCTGGTGCCTGCAGCGCTGGTGGCGGCAGCGGGGTCGTTGACACTTTGGCTGGTCAGGCCTTTGAGCTCTTGCAGGTTGCGCTGCAGTTCTTGCAGGCGCAGGTCTTGCTCGGCAGCTTGTTTGGCTTGGGCCAGTTTCTCTTCGGCAGCGGTGCTGGCGTTGGGCATGCCTTCTTTAGAGAGGGTGAGCTTGTCCACGGGAGCCGCGCTAGGGCTGGCATC
>CAZMMM010000405.1:0-2196 GCA_964567385.1 uncultured Comamonas sp. | reverse complement strand
CAGAATCAGGATGCCCATGCCGCCCACCCACTGCAGAAAGGTGCGCCACACATTCAGCGCCACGGGCAAGCCATCCAGGCCGGAGAGCACCGTTGCCCCCGTGGTGGTCAGGCCTGAGACGGCCTCAAAGTAGGCGTGCACCACAGAGATGGGCTGCTCCAGCACCCAAAACACGGCCCAAATCGGCAAGGCGGCGCAGGCGGGCAAGCTCACCCAGGCCAGGCTCACCAAAATAATGCCGTGGCGCGGCTGTAAATCCTGTTGATAAGGCCGCAACCCCATCCACAGCAGCAGGCCCAGGCTAGCCGTCAGCGCCATAGAGAGCGGCCACACCTGCACCAAGGCTTGCGGCCATTCCCCACCCCAGCGCGCATCCAGCCCATAGGCCGCCGCCCAAGGCAGCGCCATAGACAGGGCAAAAATCAGCAGCAAAGCGCCCAGCACACGCAGTACGGGAAGAAGGTCTCGCATTTCGTGCCTCGGCTTTCAGGCTGGGGGGCTAAAAAAACGTCGCCCCAACGCGAAACAACTGCTCTACATCGGCCACCAAGCGCTTGTGGGGCAGGAAGAACACCACATGGTCATTGCTTTGCAGCACGGTGTTGCGCCGTGGGAAGATGATTTCTGGCTCTGCCGGGTTGGGGGAATCGGCAGCCTCCGCCGAAAGCTCCTGCAGCGGGTCAGGCAGGCCGCGCACAATCAGGCCGATATGCACATCCTCTGGCAGGCGCAGGCTGGACACTTCACGCCCCACCACGCGAGAGGTTTTGCGGTCACCGCGCACCACCAGCTCCAGCGCCTCAGCCACGCCACGGCGCAGGCTGTGCACGGCCTGCACATCGCCCTTGCGCACATGGGTCAGCAGCTCACCCAGCAGGGCTTGGGAAGGGGTCAGTGCAATGTCAATTTGCGTGCCGTGCATCAGGTCGGCATAGCTGCGCTGGTGAATCAGGGCCAGCACCCGTTTAGCGCCCAGGCGCTTGGCCAGCAAACTGGCCATGATGTTGTTTTCATCGTCATCCGTCAGGGCCAGGAAGAAGTCAACCTCTTCAATATGCTCTTCGGCCAGCAGCTCTTCGTCGGCCAAGCTGCCGTGCAGCACCAGCACCTCTTCGGGCAACTGGGCAGCCAGCGCCTGGCAGCGCTGGGCGTTGCTGTCCACCACCTTGATGTGCAGATGGCGCATCGCCTCCTCCTGCTGGCGCATCGCCCACAGCGCTTGCACCAAACGCAGGCTGACGGCCCCGCCCCCCACCACCATGATGCGGCGCACCACCCGCGCTGGCAGGCCGGGGGCGTTATAGAAAGCGGTAAGTACCTGCTTCAAATGCTCGCGCTCGGCCAGCACAAACACCTCGTCGCCCACCTCAATGCCGGTTCGGCCATTGCAGCGCACAAAACGGTCGGGGCCATCGGTGAAGTGGCGGTAAATAGCCACTACGCGCAATTGCAGCTCAGGGGCGTAGCGGCGCAGCTCTTCAATGCGCAAACCGGCTGCCAGCGCCCCAGGGCGCACCCGCACCGAAGCCAGGCAAGCACGCCCCCCGGCAAAGCCACGCACTTGCAGCGAAGCGGGAAACTCCACCAGCTTGGTGATGTAGCGCGTCAGCGAAGCCTCTGGGCAGATGATGGCATCCACCGCAAAGCCCTCTGGCCCCATCAACGGCTGCTCCACATCAAAGCCCGATGAGCGCACCCGCGCAATGCGCGTAGGTATGCCAAACAGCATGTGGGCAATCTTGCAGCACACCAGATTGGTTTCATCCTGGGCGGCGCAGGCAATCAGCAGGTCGGTGTCTTGCGCCCCGGCCTCGGCCAGCACTTGGCTATCAATGCCGTTGCCCTGTACGCAGCGCAGGTCAAAGCGCTCTTGCAAAGCCTGCAAGCGGTCAGCGTGCAAGTCAATCACGGTGATGTCATTGCGCTCTGACACCAGACTTTCAGCCACGCTGTAACCCACGCGGCCAGCGCCCAGGATGATGATTTTCATACGCTGTAGTGGTGCAACTTAGCCGCGCACTTCACCCGCGCCCAGCACGATGTATTTCAGCGAGGTCAGCCCCTCAATACCCACGGGGCCGCGTGCATGGAATTTATCGGTGCTGATGCCAATTTCTGCCCCCAGGCCGTACTCAAAGCCATCGGCAAAGCGCGTGCTGGTGTTGACCATGACGCTGCTGGAATCGACCTCGCGCA
>CAZMMM010000404.1:0-2212 GCA_964567385.1 uncultured Comamonas sp. | reverse complement strand
AAAGTCCCCGCATCAGCAGCCTTGGGCGGGGGTTTTACAATCAACCGCTTACGCTTGATGCCTAATTTTTTACGGAACGCTATGACCACTACCACCCAACACGCCCAAGTTTTGATTCTCGGCTCTGGCCCTGCTGGCTATACCGCTGCTATTTATGCCGCCCGTGCCAACCTCAAGCCCATGCTGATTACTGGCATGGCGCAAGGCGGCCAGCTCACCACCACCACCGAGGTGGATAACTGGCCCGCCGATGTCAACGGCGTGCAAGGCCCTGAGCTGATGCAGCGCTTTTTGGAACATGCCCAGCGCTTTGAGGCGCAGATTGTGTTTGACCATATCAACCAAGTCGATTTCAGCCAGCGCCCCTTTACCTTGAAGGGCGACAGCGGCACTTACACCTGCGACGCGCTGATTATTGCCACGGGCGCTTCGGCCAAATACCTGGGCCTGCCCTCGGAAGAGGCGTTTATGGGGCGCGGTGTTTCGGGCTGCGCTACTTGTGACGGCTTTTTCTACCGCGACCAGCCGGTGTGCGTGGTCGGCGGTGGCAACACGGCGGTGGAGGAGGCGCTGTACCTGTCCAACATTGCCAGCAACGTCACGCTGATTCACCGCCGCGATAAATTCACTGCCGAGCCTATCCTGGTCGATAAGCTGATGGCGCGGGTGCAGGAGGGCAAAATCACCCTGAAAACCCACTTCACCCTGCAAGAAGTGCTGGGCGACGACAGCGGCGTAACCGGCGTGCGCCTGCAAAGCACGCAAGACGGCAGCACGCAAGACCTCAGCCTGCAAGGCTGCTTTATCGCCATTGGCCACGCACCCAATACCGAGATTTTCCAGGGCCAGCTGGAGATGGAAGGCGGCTACATCATCACCCAGGCGGGGCGCAAAGGCTTTGCCACCCAAACCAGCGTGCCCGGTATCTTTGCCGCTGGTGATGTGCAAGACAATATCTACCGCCAAGCCATTACCAGCGCGGGCACAGGCTGCATGGCCGCGCTGGATGCCCAGCGCTTTCTGGAAAAATAAGTACTTTTAGTTTTCCCGCCCTCGCCCAAGTTCTGGATTCAGAGCTTGGGCTTTTCTTTGGCCTTTTCTTTACTCAGGCGCACCAGGCGGCCTTCCTCATCCAGCCCCAGTGCGGGGGAGGGCACAGCGGGGTATTGCGCAGCGGGGTCAGCGCGTAGCTGACCGCCTAGCAGCTCCACCAAACGCTCTGCGCCCATCTTGAAGCCGCAGGCCTGCACATGGCCGCCGCCGCCAAAGCTCTCAGCCAGGGGAATGCAGTTAAAGCGGTTGCGCGAGCGCAGGCCCACCTTCACCCCTTGGGTGCTGGCATGCCACATCAGGGCAAAAGTCTCGCTCTCGCGGGCCAGGATGTCGCCCACTTGGCTGTGGAACATGCCGGGGCAGTTCACCATCAGGCCTTGCACGCCGTTAAAGACAATGGGCTGGGCCATATCGGCCATATCGGCGCACAGCTTTTGGTATTTCTCATCCATCGCGCCGCCACGTGCCATGAAGGCGGCTTCTTGCTCGGGGGTGAAGGCGGCAATCTCTGCCCAGCGCTCCAGGCTGCGCGGCTCCATATCCAGGGCGGCTAGAAAGGCGGGGCTTTCGTCAAACGCCCACTTCCAGATATCGCGGTCTTCGATATAGCGAATCAGGCTGGGCACGGGCTTGTCGGGGTGGAAAAACTCCCAGGCCAGTCTGGCGCCAGACTTGTTCATATCAAAATGCACCACCCCGCAGCGGCATTGGTAACCGTCAAGCTTTTCAGCGGCGCTTTTGTGGTGATCCAGCACAATCAGCTTGGCAGCGCGTTCGTCCAGGGCGGCAGTCAGCTCGGGGCCAAAGGCAAAGTCCAGCATATAGACCACACGGCCTTGCACATCGCCCAGGTCGTCAATCTGCTCAATCTGGCCGTGGTCCAGGCCGCGCAGCTCGGCCTTGTCGCCATAAAACAGCCAGGCCGCCATGGCTGCGCCAAAGCCATCTGGGCAATTGCGCCCGTGGTAAAGAATCAGGGGGCGCGCATCATCGAGCGAGGGGCGCACCAGAACAGACAGGGGAAGAATGGTTGCTTGCATAGGGTGGAGATTGTCGCTGCTGTGCGCTGGCAAGCGCCCATAATGGACAATTTTCGCCCACCCTCTCAGAGGGTGTGGACGAATTAAAATAGAGCTCTCCCGCCCCGCTCGGGCAACTA
>CAZMMM010000403.1:0-2215 GCA_964567385.1 uncultured Comamonas sp. | reverse complement strand
ATTCCGCTAGCGCAGGCTGAAGAGGGCTTGAATATCAAGCACGATATTTCTGTGGCCGCATCCCGTATCCCCGCCTTTGTGGAATATGCCGATGCCCTGCTCCAGCGCGAAATTGCCGGTGTGCGCCTAGTCAACTTCGGCCACCTGGGCGACGGCAATCTGCACTACAACGTGCAAGCCCCAGAAAACGCTGATGGCAAAGCCTTTCTGCGCGAACAAGAAGCGCGTGTCAATCAACTGGTGTATGACGCGGTGGCGCAGTTTGGCGGCTCTTTTTCTGCCGAGCATGGCGTGGGGCAGCTCAAAACGGAGCAGTTAGCGCAGTACAAATCCCCCGTGGCGCTGGGCATGATGCGTGCCATCAAACAAGCGCTAGACCCGCAAGGCATTTTGAACCCCGGCTGCGTGCTGGCTGTGCAGGAGGGTAGCCAACCATGAGCCGCCCACCCATTGCCCACCCCTACGAAGATTTAATGCGCCACGTCTATTTTCATGGCGATGAAAAAAGCGACCGTACCGGAACCGGCACGCGCAGCGTCTTTGGCCACCAAATGCGCTTTGACCTGCAAGCGGGCTTTCCGCTGGTAACGACCAAGAAAGTCCACCTCAAAAGCATCATTTTGGAGCTGCTGTGGTTTCTGCGCGGCGACAACAATGTGCGCTGGCTGCAAGAGCGCGGTTGCACCATCTGGAACGAATGGGCGCGTGAGGATGGCAGCCTAGGCCCCGTCTATGGCGTGCAATGGCGCAGTTGGCCTACGCCCGATGGCGGCCATATCGACCAGATTCAGCAGGTGGTGGATACGCTCAGAACCAACCCGGATAGCCGCCGCATCCTGGTCAGTAGCTGGAATGTGGCCGAGCTGGACCAAATGGCGCTGATGCCCTGCCACGCGCTGTTTCAGTTCTATGTGGCGGGCGGACGGCTGTCTTGCCAGCTCTACCAGCGCAGCGCGGATATTTTCCTGGGCGTGCCCTTCAACATTGCCAGCTACGCCCTGCTCACCCACATGCTGGCGCAGCAGTGCGATTTGGAAGTGGGTGAATTTATCTGGACAGGGGGCGATTGCCACCTCTACAACAACCATCTGGAGCAGGTGCAGCAGCAACTATCACGCGCCCCCTACCCAGCGCCCAAGCTGCATATCAAGCGCTGCCCGCCCTCCATCTTTGACTATGAACTGGAAGACTTTGAAGTGCAGGATTACCAGCACCACAGCGCCATCAAAGCGCCCGTTGCTGTATGAGTGCTATGCAAATTGGCCTGATTTACGCCCAGGCTGCCAATGGTGTGATTGGCAAAAACGGGGTCATGCCCTGGCATATCCCAGAGGACTTGGCGCATTTCCGAGCCATCACCCAAGGCTGCCCGGTCATCATGGGGCGCAAAACTTGGGAATCCCTGCCTGAGCGCTTTCGCCCCCTGCCTGGGCGCAGCAATATCGTTATCACCCGCCAACAGGGCTGGCAAGCCCCCGGTGCTTTGCTGGCGCACAGCCTGCCCGAGGCACTAGCCACAGCCACCCAGCACGCAAAAACCGGCCAAACCCTGTGGGTAATGGGCGGGGCGCAAATCTACGCCCAAGCGCTACCACTGGCGCAGGTGGTGGAAGTAACCCACATCGAACAACATTTTGACGGCGATGCCTACGCCCCCACGCTGGGCGCAGAGTGGCAACCTATGGCAGAGCAGCCACTGACCAGCGCACAAGGGCTGGCGCTGCGCTTTGTGAGTTACCGCAAACAAGCCGACTAAGTGCTTATACCGATTGGGGAAAATCCCCAGCATTTGTAACAGTCTGGGCTTGGACAAGCTGGCTAAAAGGTTGTATGCTGCACTGCAACATTTTTAAAGGTGTAGGTTTTGTATAGCTAATTGCTAACAGCGCCTCCCTGCCCCGCCTTATGGCCACTTTGACCCCTGACACCATGAGCCTGATACAACCTCTGCCCCTTGGGCCGCTGGACATCGTTGGCGACATCCACGGCGAACTGGAAGCCCTGACCAAGCTGCTACTGCACCTCGGCTACGATGCGCGTGGCCGCCATCCCGATGGCCGCACCCTGGTGTTTGTGGGCGACTTTGTAGACCGTGGCCCCGACAGCCCCGGCGTTGTCAGCCTGGTGCAGCTACTGGTCAACACGGGGCGCGCCGTCGCCATTCTGGGCAACCATGAAATCAACCTTCTGCGCGAGGACGCCAAGGACGGATCGG
>CAZMMM010000402.1:0-2222 GCA_964567385.1 uncultured Comamonas sp. | reverse complement strand
GCCTCGGCTTTTGACCGCTTCGGGCAGGCGGTTCATGGCCGATTGCAGCTTGTTTTGCACCTGCACCTGTGCCACGTCAATATCCGTGCCGGGGGCGAAGGTGAGGGTGGTACGCGCCCGCCCCGAAGCGTCGGAGGTGGAACTCATATAGAGCATGTTGTCAATGCCCTTGAGCTGCTGCTCAATGATTTGCGTGACGGAGTTTTCCACCGTCTCAGCCGATGCGCCCGTGTATTGCGCCCCGATGGTGACACGCGGCGGGGCAATATCGGGGTATTGCTCCAGCGGCAGGGTAAAGACCGACAGCGCCCCTGCCAACATGATGACGATGGCAATCACCCAAGCAAAAATCGGACGGTTGATAAAAAACTGAGCCATAACTACCGCCCTATTACTTGGAGGACGGCGTAGCTGCCGAAGGTGCTGCCGATGGGTTGCCTGCTGCGCTCAAACTGGCTCGCAAAGCGGCTGCTGCTGCCTGCGGGTCAATTTGCTCTGCCCTGCTGGGCTGCTGCATATCAACTTCTACCGGGCGCACCTTGTCGCCGGGCTTGACGCGCTGAAAGCCCTGCACCACCACCCGCTCGCCCGCTTGCAAGCCGCTATCCACCAGCCAGAACGCGCCCACCGCGTGCGACAGTTCCACCGCGCGTTTTTGCACCGTGGGCGTTCCATCTTGCTCTTGCACTACCAACACCGTAGCGCGGCCTGTCAGGTCACGGCTGACGGCTTGCTGGGGCAGTAGCAGGGCATCGTCTGCCACGCCGGTAGGCAACTTGGCCTGCACAAACATGCCGGGCAGCAGCTTGCCATCGGGGTTGGGAACCACTGCGCGCAGCGTTACCGTGCCCATGCTGGGGTTGGCAATCAGGCCAGAAAAACGCAGCTTGCCGCTGTGCGGGTAGGAGCTGCCGTCTTCCAGTTGAATGCCTATCTGCATGGTGTCGGCATCTACTTGCTGATAGCGCCCGGCCTGCCAGTCGTTTTGCAATTGCAGCAACTCGGTGGTGGATTGGGTGAAATCGACATACATGGGGTCGGTCTGCACAATTTCGGTCAGCGCCGTGGTTTGATTGGCCGTCACCAGCGCCCCCGGCGTGACGCTGGATAGGCTGATGCGCCCGCTAATCGGCGCTTCAATACGGGCGTAGCGCAGGTTGATACGCGCTGTTTGCACCTGGGCGCGGGCGGCGGCTACCTCGGCCTTGGCAACGGCAGCGGCGGCTTGGCTTTCTTCATGCTGCTGCTGGCTGATGGCAGCAATTTTGACCAGCTCGGCATTGCGCTTGGCTAGCAGCGCCTGGCGCTGGGCGCTGGCCTCGGCCTTGGCCAGGGCGGCCTCGGCGCTGGCTAGCTGGGCTTGCAGCATTTGGGTATCAAGCTGGTAGAGCGCCTGCCCAGCCTTGACCTGCGCCCCCTCCTCAAATAATTGCTTCTGCACAATGCCGCCTACCTGGGGGCGTACCTCCGCCATCTGATAGGCGCGGGTGCGCCCCGGTAGCTGGGCTTGCAATTGCTGGCTTTGGGTGCTGAGCAGGGCTACGCCCACTTCGGGGGCAGCGGCCTGGCCTGCGGGGGGGATGTTTGCGGCATCTTTGGACTGGCAGGCCGCCAGTGCCAAGGCGGCGCACAGCCCCAAAGCAGCCACTTTGAACCTTGCAACCCTGGGCTGCTGAACCTTATCCCTTATAAGCTTTGTACTATTACGCATTATCACAACACCCTCTAAACAACAGCGGGGGATTGTGACCTGCTCAGTTGTATTTTTTGTAAAGCCAGGGCGCAAAGCCCGGAAAAACCACCCAGGCCGCCTAAACATACAGCCAAAGAAGCGGTTTAGCAGTCCTGGCCGTGGCTGGCTGCTACAGTCATACCCTGCTCTCCCAACCTATTTTTTTGAAGAAACCATGACCCGCAAATACTCCGCCGAACATGTCTGGATTGATACCAGCAACCCCCAAGCCGCCCGCGTAGGCATTACCGAGCATGCCCAGGATGCGCTGGGCGACATCGTCTTCATCAACTTTCCCGCTGTGGGCAGCACCATCGAACAGCACGCGGTTGCTGGTGAGATTGAATCGGTCAAAACCGCTGCCGACCTCTACGCGCCTGCCAGCGGCCAGGTGGTAGCTATCAACCCCGAAGTGCAGGCTGACCCCTCTTTGGTCAACAGCGCACCGCTGGAAGGGGGCTGGCTGTTTACCCTGGCGCTGTCTGACACG
>CAZMMM010000401.1:0-2225 GCA_964567385.1 uncultured Comamonas sp. | reverse complement strand
TTTCCATCGCCGCCATGCCTCGTACGCCGCTCTACCAACAACTTGCCCAGCACTATCGCCAAGCCATTTCAGCAGGCACGCTACGCGTGGGGGACAAACTGCCTTCATTAGTCGCCCCTGATTTATTCATTTCCCACCCAAGCCAGCCCAGCAGCAGCTCTGCCGCTTTGAGTCCTGGGTAGCTTGTGATGAGCTTTAACGGCCTGTTGTAGCCCATCAAACGCCAGAATGAGGTGCAAAAAAAGCAGCTGTAAAAAGGGCAGCCCCTTCTTAGCAATCATGCGCAGCAGCCAGCGGATGTTAAAACCTGCTGCACACAGCACGGCGTGGATGCTGTCACCGTCTTTGCCCTTGAGGTGACACAGGTTCATGCGATGGTCACTTTTAAGGTGGCCAATCACAGGTTCAATGGCTGAGCGTTGTTTGAGCAGCTGCCTCTGTTGTGCGCTCAGGCGCTTGCTTTTGCCACGGTGAATCAGTTTGATGTCAGGGATGCTTGCATCCACACCTCGGTAGCCCAGGTCTGTGCAGGCCAACTGGGGGCTGACTTGGCAGTCTTGCATCAGGATGCTCGCTTGCTCTATTTGCTCAGCCAAGGTGTGCCCATCGTAGGGGTTGCCATGAAAGGCTCTGGCGCCAACGATGAGGTTGCCTTCGATGGTGCTGGCAATGCCCACTTTGACTCCAAACTCATAAGGCTGGCGGGCTTTGCCTTTGCTGATGCAATCGACTTCTGGGGCATGCCAGGCGTAGAGTTTGCGCTGGCCGCTTGGCATCTTCTTGCGCCCTGCTTGCTCTAAGAGCTGTGCGGCTTTGGCCAAGCTGGGTGCCAGGGTTTGCTGTACGGCAGTCTCTAGCCCTTGTGCTTTGCGCTCTATCTCTCGCAGCAGGCGGCCCACAATTGTTTTTTGCCGCTTGATGCTGCGGCGCATGCGTTTGAATTGGCGGGCATGGGCGTAGCGCCCGGCTTTAAAGCTTAGCTGCCGCCCCTCTTTGGCAAAGGTTTGTTTAAGGGCTATGCCTGTTTGCTTGGCTGCCTGCACAAGCTTGGTGCGGGCCACTTCTAGCAAGCGGCTGTCTGTGGGGTAGGCAATGGCTTTGTGTTGAACAGTGCTGTCCACCAGCACTTCTTTGAGCGCTTGGGGATGGATCAGCTCTAGCTGCACAGCCGCTTCAATGGTCTGCGCCAGCAGCTCTTCTACACCTTCTTCACCCAAGAGCTTGCGAAACTTGATCAAGGTGCTGGCATCGCAAGGCTGGCGGTGCTCAAAGTAAGCCTGCCCACAAAAGAACTGCCAAGTAGGAGTTTCTGCCCAGCGCAATACCACGCCTTCATCCGACTCGTTGAAAGCATGCTTCAAATACAGCAGCGCAATCATGATGCGCAGCGGCACCCGTGGACGCCCTGCATTGCTGCGTTTACACACTTGTATGGGCTGCTCGCCAAACAAATCCAAATCTGGCATGGCCACCGCAGCACGGGCTTTGCGCATTAGTAAATGAGAGACCCGAGCTTCCAGCTCTTGCCAAGGCATGCGAGAGGCGAGCACTGCCAGCGGATGGCGCAGATCAATCATCTGGTCGATACGAGAGCGAAAGAAATCATCTGTGGCAGGGCAAGCAAACATGGCAAAACTCCCAGAAATTGGGGTGAAACAAGCAGAAACTGGGAGCTATTTTACTGGAAAAGAAGATATTTGCTTGAAAAATCAAGAAGTTGTGAATAAATCAGAGGCGACTAATTCCTGCCCATATAGAGCATGCTTCACCAAAAAAATGGCAATAGTGCAGCCTGCAGCAGCAGGCTAGCAAACAGGCGTAAGGTGCAGATTAAAACGATTGAGCAGATTTACGCCTGCTGAGATTGGCATCCAGACTTCTTGCCTCAGGCAGAATGTCTTGATAATGGCAATGGCCAAGGTGGCCAAGAAGAGTGGGTTACTAGCAATAACCCAGGGTTTGAACCCCAATGAGATTGGGGAGAATCCATGCATTGTAACACAATCCGCTTTTTTTGCAAAAAATTGGATTGCCCAGCATCACTGATTACGCTGGAAAGTAATCACCGAAAGCATTTTTAGGCATAAAAAAACCCGCCGTAAGGCGGGTTGGAAGACACTGCGGTCTTTAAGAATTAACGCTGTGCCAAGGGCTTGACGTCACGGCTGACAGAACCACTAAACAGCTGGCGGGGGCGGCCAATTTTGTACTCAGGATCACCCATC
>CAZMMM010000400.1:0-2226 GCA_964567385.1 uncultured Comamonas sp. | reverse complement strand
ATGGCAACAACCACGCCCTTGCCAGCGGCCAGGCCATCGGCCTTAACGACGATGGGCGCACCCAGCTTGTCGATATAGGCGTGGGCAGCGGCGGCATCGGTAAAGGTGTCGTAGGCCGCCGTGGGAATGCCATGGCGCTGCATAAAGGCTTTGGAGAAGGCTTTAGAGCTTTCCAGTTGCGCAGCGGCTTTGGTGGGGCCAAAGATTTTCAGGCCGTGGGCGCGAAACTCATCGACCACGCCAGCGGCTAAAGGCGCTTCGGGGCCAACAACAGCCAGCCCCACTTTTTCCGCCTGCGCCCATTCGCGCAGGGCGGCAGGCTCGGTAATGGCCAAATTTTCCAGCTTGCCACCAGCCAAGGCCGTGCCACCGTTACCGGGGGCGATATAGACCTTGGTTGCCTTGGGCGACTGCGCCAGCTTCCACGCCAGGGCGTGCTCGCGGCCACCGCCGCCAATGACCAAAATTTTCATAATTAAAAAGAAAAAAGGTTGTAGTTGGAGTTTTTTATCGTGTGTGATGCAGTGCTGAGGTGCAGCATTAAGGCCAAGGCTTACAGCTCAGCGTTGTGATAGACCTCTTGAACGTCGTCCAAGTCTTCCAGCACATCCAGCAGCTTTTGCATACGCTCGGCATCTTCGCCTTCCAGGGCGATATTGTTCTCGGCACGCATGGTGACCTCGGCCAGCTCGGCCACTAGGCCAGCAGCTTCCAGGGCGTTTTTCACGGCCTCGAACTCAGCGGGGGCGGTGAGCACTTCAATCGCGCCATCGTCATCGGTAATGACATCTTCTGCACCGGCTTCCAGCGCCACTTCCATTACTTGGTCTTCGCTGGTGCCAGGGGCAAAAATCAACTGCCCGACATGCTGAAACTGAAAGGCCACAGAGCCTTCCGTGCCCATATTGCCACCGTGCTTGTTGAAGGCGTGGCGCACCTCGGCCACCGTGCGCACACGGTTATCGGTCATGGTATCGACGATGATGGCCGCGCCGCCAATGCCATAGCCCTCGTAACGAATCTCTTCGTAGGTCACGCCTTCGAGGTTGCCGGTGGCTTTGTCAATATTGCGCTTGATGTTGTCCGCCGGCATATTGGCCGCTTTGGCCTTATCCACGGCCAAGCGCAGGCGGGGGTTGGCTTCTAAATCGCCCCCGCCCTGACGGGCTGCCACCATGATTTCACGAATAATGCGCGTCCAGATTCGGCCACGTTTTTCATCCTGACGACCTTTGCGGTGCTGGATGTTGGCCCACTTACTATGTCCTGCCACGAAAGCTCCCTTAGAGTCTTGGTTTAATCTTGCTAAAGATTGATAACCGCGTATTCTACTTTTTTCTTGTTTTTGCAGAATAACAACCCTAGGAACCCCCACCATGGCCCACGCTTTACGCATTGCCCAGAACGCCCACACCGAATGCCAACTGCTGTCGCAACTGGCCAACCGCCACGGTTTGATTACCGGCGCAACTGGCACGGGTAAAACGGTCACGCTGCAAAAAATGGCAGAAAGCCTGTCGCTGGCGGGTGTGCCCGTTTTTATGGCCGACGTGAAGGGCGACCTGACCGGCATCAGCCAAGGCGGCAGTGTGGGCGAGAAGATGGCCTCCATCCTGCAAGAGCGCGGCTTGGAGCTGCCCGAATCGCTGGCCTGCCCCGTACAGCTTTGGGATGTGTTTGGCAAACAAGGCCACCCGGTACGCGCCACCATCTCAGACATGGGGCCGCAGTTGTTGGGGCGCATGCTCAGTTTGAACGACACGCAAATGGGCGTACTCAACATCGTCTTCAAAGTGGCGGACGATAACGGCCTGCTGCTGCTGGATTTCAAAGACCTACGCGCCATGCTGCAATACGTGGGCGAGAACGCCAAGCAATTCACCACCGAGTACGGCAATATCGCCGCTGCCAGCGTGGGCGCGATTCAGCGCGGCCTGCTGCAACTGCAAACCCAGGGCGCAGAGCAGTTTTTCGGTGAACCCATGCTCGATATTGACGACCTGATGCAAACCGACGCACAAGGCCGTGGCGTGGTCAACATCTTGGCAGCGGACGATTTAATGCAATCGCCACGCCTGTATTCCAGCTTTTTGCTGTGGATGCTCTCCGAGTTATTCGAGCGCCTGCCCGAGGTGGGCGACCTGGACAAGCCAAAGCTGGCCTTCTTCTTTGACGAGGCGCACCTGCTGTTCAACGACGCGCCCAAGGTACTGGTAGAGCGCATTG
>CAZMMM010000399.1:0-2236 GCA_964567385.1 uncultured Comamonas sp. | reverse complement strand
GGGCGCTGCAAGAGGGCTGGGACAACCCCAATGTGTTCACCCTGTGCAAGCTGGCTCCTAGCAATTCCAAAATCACCAAGCTGCAGCAAATTGGCCGGGGGCTGCGTCTGGCGGTCAACCAGCAACTAGAGCGGGTGCAGGCCAGTGATGCGGCCTTTGATGCCATCAATGATTTGACCGTGGTGGTGCCCGCCAGCGAAGGCGATTTTGTCCGCGCTATTCAAAACGACATCAGCGCCCACAGCGTGCAGCGCGTTGCGCGCGATTTGTCGCACGATGCGCTGGCGGCCAACGGCATCATCACGGGCAGCAATCCGTTTATGTCGGTGGCCTTGCTGCAAGCCCTGGCGGCAGAGGGCATTGCCGTGCTGGACATGGCAGCAGGCACGGCCACGCTGGCACCGGACAAAGCCCCCTACCAAGCACAGCGCCTGGCGCTGGCCCAGCAGGTACTGGCCAAGGTGCCAGGCATGCAGCCCGAGCAGGCGCGCCAGCTCATCCATTACCTGGATGCCTATTACGACGGCATGGGCCACATCAAAGCCAAGCCCGAACGCAAGCCGGCGCTGCTGCATGTGCGCCCTGGGCACTTCGCGCAATTTCAGCAGTTGTGGCAGAACCTGAACCGCGATGCGGTGCTGCGTTATGAAGTGGAAAATACGGCGCTAACGCAGGCGGTGCTTGCGGCAATAGCTACAGATTTTGATGTGAAGTCTTTGGCGATCAGCATTACTCGCACCACCGATGTGCAGTTGCTGCCCCAGGCCCGCAGCGAACAGGCGGATTACCAACAACTGTCGCAGCCTGTGTTTACGCTGATGGGTTTTGTGCGCGAGCTGGCGAACCAGACGCGGCTGTCGCTGCACACCATTGCAGACATCGTGCGGCAAATGCCTGCGGACAAGTTCGCCCAGATCCGCCTGAATGAAAACCGCGCCCTGCGCACGCTGCGGGACATCATCCTGCGCTGCTTGCACGCGCACATCGTCAATACCGTGCGCTACGAGCTGCGCGAAATTCGCCCCCAAACCGCGCTGACGGATAACCACGGCGCATTGCTGGCCGAGGTGACCGCCGCCCTGTGCGGGGCAGAGGTACATACCATTGCTAACCCGGCGGTGCAGGAGCGCTCCCTCTACCAAGAGGGCTGGATGCCGGTCGATAGCCAGATTGAGCGCGATACGGTGGATGCCTCAAAGCACCGGCACATAACAGTGTTTGCCAAGCTGCCCAAAATCAACATTCCCACCCCCGTGGGCCACTACAACCCGGACTTTGGCTATGTGCTGCACGCAGGCCAGCCAGGGCAAGAGCGGGCGCAGGCGCTGTACCTGGTGGTGGAAACCAAGGGCTACGACAGCACGATGGACATCCCCGCCAAAGAGCGCTGGAAGATTGACAGCGCCAAGCGCTTCTTCGCCGCCCTGCGCGAGCACGGCGTGCCGGTGCAGTTTGAAACCCGCATCAACCACGAAGCCCTGGCGCAACTGATTGGCGAGATTGACCCAGCGCTAGCACTGCCCCCCTTGAACCCCGAGAACACACCATGCTGTTAGAACCTGCCCTAGCGCTTGTCGCCATTTTGCTGGCCTTGTCCCTCAAGCCCTGGCGGCTGCTGGCGGCGCGTGCGCCTCTGGCATCACAAACCCATGGGGATTTAAGCCCGCTGTGGACACCGCTGTTAGCCACCATCGTCATCCTGCCGTGGATGTGGGCGCTGCCTACTTTGCACAAAATGCCGCTGCAATTGCAGTGGTCGGGTGCTTGTCTGGTGGTGCTGACCCTGGGCTGGCCGCTGGCGGTGCTGGCTTTGTGCGCTGTGGGGGTGGTGACTTGGTTGCTCTCGCCCAGCTTAACGCCCTGGGCGACTTTGTCGCTGACCGTCTGGCATGGGCTGCTGCCGGCGACCTTGGCGCTGGGCTGGGGGGTGCTGCTGCGCCGCTTTTTAGGCACCAAGGTGTTTGTTTACATTTTTGGCCGGGGCTTTGTCGGTACGGTGCTGTGCTTGTTTGTCTCTGGCCTGCTGGCACAGGCGGCGGGCGAGCAATTGCCCGGCGTGCAGCAAGAGCTGGGCAAAATCGCCCGCTGGCTGATGGCCTGGGCCGATGCCGTGATTACCGGCATGATGGCCGCGGTATTTGTGGCCTATAAGCCTGAGTGGTTGGCCACCTGGTCGGATGATTTGTATTTGTATGGCAAGTGAAACCTTGGAGCCAACCCCAGACCGCTCTGCGTT
>CAZMMM010000398.1:0-2239 GCA_964567385.1 uncultured Comamonas sp. | reverse complement strand
ACGGCGCACACATCCGCACCCTGCTGCTCACCTTCTTCTACCGCCAAATGCCCGACCTGGTAGAGCGTGGCCATATCTATATCGCCCAGCCGCCGCTGTACAAAGTGAAAAACGGCAAGGATGAGCGCTACCTAAAAGACGGCGCAGCGCTGAACCAGTACCTGCTGCACATCGCCCTGCGTGATGCCAGCGTTAGCACTGGCGGCAGCGCCCCGCGCAGCATTGAAGGTGAAGAGCTGGAGCGCCTGGCTGCCATGCACCTGACCGCCGAAAGCGTGATTGAGCGCCTGTCCAACTTTATGGATGCCGAAGCCCTGCGCGCCATTGCCGACGGCGTACAAATCCGCCTAGACACCCTGGCCGAAGCCCAAGCCTGCGCCCCCATTCTGGAAGCCAAACTGCGCGAGCTGACCACCACCGGTGTACCTGCCGATGTCACCGCCGAAATTGACCCACAGACGGAAAACCCCATTCTGCGCATCAGCCGCCACCACCACGGCAATATCAAAAGCTCCATCCTCACCCAGGAGTTTGTGCGCAGCAGCGACTATGCCGCCCTGGCTGACGAAGCCCAGCACTTCAACGGCCTGCTGCAAGACGGCGCGAAAGTGCAGCGCGGCGAAGGCGAACGCGCCCGTGGCGAGAAGGTGGCCGACTTCCGCAACGCCATGCAATGGCTGATTCGTGAAGCCGAACGCACCACCGCCCGCCAACGCTATAAAGGCTTGGGCGAAATGAACCCCGAGCAGCTTTGGGAAACCACCATGGACCCCAATGTGCGCACCTTGCTGCAAGTCACCATTGGCGATGCCATCGAGGCCGACCGCGTCTTCACCATGCTCATGGGCGACGAGGTAGAGCCACGCCGCGAGTTCATTGAAAACAATGCGCTGCGGGCGGGGAATATTGACGTGTGATGCTTGAGACAGGAAGAGGGCTTACGCCTTCTTCACAAACTCCGACTTGAGCTGCATGGCACCAATACCGTCAATCTTGCAATCAATATTGTGGTCGCCCTCTATCAGGCGGATGCTTTTGACCTTGGTGCCCACCTTCACTACGTTGGAAGAGCCTTTGAGCTTGAGGTCTTTAATCACGGTCACGCTATCGCCGTCGCTAAGCAGGTTGCCGTGGGCATCTTTCACCACCAAGCCCTCGGGCTCGGCGGCGGCACTGCTGCCAGCCTGCCATTCATGGCCGCACTCTGGGCAGACGAGGTGGTCACGGTCTTCATAAGCGTAAGCTGAGCTGCATTGGGGGCAAGGGGGAAAAGTGGACATGGCAAAAACTCCTTTTAAAAGCCAGGCTGGGTTGTTAGCCCCAGCGGGTAGATGGAAGAAGACAGGCCGCACCAGCGGTACGGGCAAGGCCCGGCATCAGCGCCTGTCTGCTCTTTCAGCATAGCGGGTAAAGCGCAGGGCGCTGCCTTCGGCCTGAATGCGCTGCCAGGTGGCGCGTTTGGCAAAGGGGCTCATGCTGAGCCAGTGCTGCACCTCGGTAAAACTACGGCCACAGCCTTTGCAGGTGTCATCACCCTGGCTGGTGGAGCAGATAGCAATGCAAGGCGTATCAGGCTGGGTGTCGTACCAGTCCAGCCAAGCTTGCAGGGCAGCACTGGGCAGTTGCAGCGCTGGCAGGCGGTGCTGGCGCTGGGTAATCATCTGGGCATAGACCTCGGCCAAGGCAGCAATAGGGCTGGGCAAAGGCTGATGGGGCGCACAGGGTAGGTGAGCGCACCAGTGGTTGAGGGCTGCCTCCAAGTCAGTGATGTGCAGCCAGTCAGCATCGGTCAAGTCGGGATAAGGCATGGGCAAAAAAAGAGCGCCTGACGCAAAGCCAGGCGCTGCTCAGAATAAAAGCGGATGGCTTAGACCATAGCCCCAGCGTTAGGGTCGTTGGGGTCAGAATCTTCCTTGCGGGGTTTAACCAGGTCTTCACGCGTTACGCCCAGCCACATGACGATGGCCGAGCCGACAAAGATGGAGGAGTAAATCCCAAACACGATGCCAATCGTCAGCGCCAGGGCGAAGTAGTGCAGGCTGGGGCCGCCAAAGAAGAACATGGCCAGCACAACGGCCTCGGTAGAGGCGTGGGTGATGATAGTGCGGCTCATGGTGGAGGTGATGGCGTGGTCAATCACCGCAGGGGGGCTGATGTTGCGGGTTTTGCGAAATTTTTCGCGAATACGGTCAAACACCACCACCGATTCGTTCACCGAGTAGCCCAGCACGGCCAGTAC
>CAZMMM010000397.1:0-2256 GCA_964567385.1 uncultured Comamonas sp. | reverse complement strand
TGGTGCGCTCGTTGCCGCTGACCTGCTCGGCCTGGCTGTTGTCCAAAAAGGCGCGGAAGGTGGAGACTTCAATCACTTCATGCTCACGCCCCCGGCCATAAACCACATGCACGATGCGAAAGCGCTTGCCAATGATGAAGGCGCGGCGAAACAGGCGCTTGACCTCCTCGGGTGTGGCGTTGGTGGCTACGTCAAAGTCTTTGGGGCGCAAGCCCAGCAGCAGGTCGCGCACTGCGCCGCCGACGATATAGGCTTCAAAACCGGCTTTTTTCAGGGTGCGCACCACGTCAATAGCGCGTTCATCCACCAGATTGGGGTCGATGCCGTGGACGCTGGCGGGCAGCTCTTCACGCTTGCCAAAGGGGTTTTTGCGGCTGCGGCTACCCGTGGTGGGCTTGCCCAGCAGCTTGTCGATAAAGGTTTTAATCATGCGTGTTTTTATTCTTCGGTAAATAAATCCAGCACCTGCCAGCCGCGCTCTTGCGCCAGGGCGCGTAGGCGCTCATCAGGGTTGGTGGCGACGGGGTGGTTGACGGTTTCCAGCAGCGGCAAGTCGTTCATGGAGTCGCTGTAGAAGGTGCTATGCACACTGCCCCAGTCCCAGCCACGCGCTGCCAGCCAGTCATTCATGCGCAGCACCTTGCCTTCGCGCATATTGTGCTGGCCTTGCACCTCGCCGGTAAACCAGCCGTCTGCGCCGCGTTTTAGCTCGGTGGCAATCAAATGTTCTATGCCAAAAGCCTGGGCAATCGGGCGGGTAACGAACTCGTTGGTGGCTGAGGTCAGCACTACCACATCACCCGCTTCCTGGTGGCGGCGCACCAGCGCCAGCGCTGCGGGGCGCATGGCGGGGCGTATCACCTCTGCCATGAATTGCGCGTGGGCAGCGGTAGCGGCTTCTGCGCCGCGCTGCACTACGGCCTCGGTGGCAAAGCGCACATAGTCATGAATGTCCAGGCGGCCAGCCAGATAGTCTTGAAAGAAGGCATCGTTACGCTGGCCAAAGGCCACCGGGTCGCACCAGCCGATGCGCATGGAAAACTCGCCCCAGCCGTGGTCAGAGTCCAGGGGTAGCAGGGTGTGGTCTAGGTCAAAAAGCGCCAGTCGTGGGCGCGCAGTAATCGAGTCAGCAGTCATGCAAAAAATAAGTATTTCTAAAAAACAATAAAAAGGCGTGTGCCAATACCGCTGTCTATTCCGTCTCCAGCATGGTTTTGAGCAGCGGAATGGTGATAGCGCGTTTGTTGCGCAGGGCAAAATCATCAAGCTTGTCGAGCAGCTGCAGCAAGCTGCCCAGGTTGCGCGAAAAGCGTTTGAGCATGTAATCAGGCACATCTGCGCTCAGGCTAAGGCCACGGGCGCTGGCCTCGTGGCGCAGAATGTCCCGGCTTTCTTCCTCATTGGGCACATACATTTGGAACACATAGCCCCAGCCCAGGCGCGAGCGCAAATCGTCACGCAGCTGTAGCTCAGTGGGAGGCGCATTGCCAGCAGCCACCAGCCAGCAGGGCTGGCCACTAGGCGGATTGGTGGCATTGACAAACCAGTTAAAAGCGCGCTGCTGCTGCATGGGGGTGTAGAGGTGGACATCGTCCATCAGCACTGCCGTCCAGCGCTCATCGAACTCAGGGGGGAAGCCCGTGCTGGCATCCATCCAGCCTAGTTGCACGCCTTGCTCGCGCAGGGTTTGGCGCACGGCTTGCAGCAAATGGGTTTTCCCCGCACCCGGTTCACCCCACACATAGGTGGGAACCAAGGTGCTGGGCTGGGCCGTAGAGGCCACCCATTCACGCAAATGCTGCACCACAGGCGCATTGCGGCCTGCATAGAACAAGGCCAGCGAAGGCCCTGTGGGCAAGCCGATATCCAAAGCCAGTTGTTTCATAACCCTAGGGATGCTCTGCACCAACCATAGAGCAGAAGTAAAAAACAGTATTGCAGCGCAAAAGAAAAGCTTCCCGATGAAAAAAGCCGCTATTTTAGACGCAGGCTTGGCCCAAGGGCCTGCCGCTTGGCGCTGTGCAGATTAGAATTGCCTGCTTTATCGGTTTTCCTCTTTGTTAAGTTGGCCTGCGCCAAGCATTTCATGAGCTCTTCTGCACCTACCCCCACCCCCATTTCCTACAAAGACGCTGGCGTTGATATTGACGCTGGCGAGGCGCTGGTTGAGCGCATCAAACCCCTGGCCAAAAAAACCATGCGCGAAGGCGTGCTGACTGGCATTGGTGGCTTTGGCGCACTGTTTGAAATCCCCAA
>CAZMMM010000396.1:0-2259 GCA_964567385.1 uncultured Comamonas sp. | reverse complement strand
CCTTCCGCGCAAGAGACGGTGACTAAAGTGCCATCTTTCAAACGCGCTGTAGCATCACCACAACCCACTACCGCAGGAATGCCCAGTTCGCGGGCAATGATGGCGGCGTGGCAGGTGCGCCCGCCACGGTTGGTGACGATGGCAGCGGCCTTTTTCATCACGGGTTCCCAGTTGGGGTCGGTCATGTCGGTAACGAGCACGTCACCGGCTTGCACCTGGTCCATTTGGGAAATGTCGGACACCAAGCGCACGCGGCCAGTACCAATTTTTTGACCAATGGCGCGGCCTTCTGCCAGCACTGTGCCCGTGCCTTTGAGCTTGTAGCGCAGCTCGGCCTGGCCTTTGGATTGGCTTTTTACCGTCTCAGGGCGGGCTTGCAGAATGTAGAGCTGACCGTCGGTGCCGTCTTTGCCCCATTCGATATCCATGGGGCGGCCATAGTGCTCTTCGATGATGAGGGCATATTGCGCCAGTTGCTGCACGTCTTCGTCGGTCAGCGAATAGCGGTTGCGCTGCTCAGGTGATACGTCCAGGGTCTTGACCAAATTGCCGGTGGTGGCTTTTTCGTCAGGGGTGGCAAACACCATTTGGATGAGCTTGCTGCCCAGGTTGCGGCGAATCAGCGCTTGCTTGCCTGCCTTGAGCATGGGCTTGTGGACGTAAAACTCGTCAGGGTTGACCGCACCTTGCACCACGGTTTCGCCCAGGCCGTAGCTGGAGGTGATGAAGACCACATCTTCAAAACCGCTTTCAGTGTCGATGGTGAACATCACGCCCGAAGCGCCCAGGTCAGAGCGCACCATGCGCTGCACACCGGCGGACAGCGCCACCACGTCATGGGCAAAGCCCTTGTGTACGCGGTAGGAAATAGCGCGGTCGTTGTACAAAGAGGCGAAGACCTCTTTCATGCGGCTCAAGATATCTTCAATGCCCACCACGTTCAGGAAGGTTTCCTGCTGGCCAGCAAAGGAAGCGTCGGGCAAGTCTTCTGCGGTGGCCGAAGAACGTACAGCAAACGAAGCTGATTCGTTGCCGCCTTGCAGACGGGCAAAGGCTTCGCGAATGGCTTTTTCCAGGTCAGCGGGGAAGGGCTGGGCTTCGACCATAGCGCGAATTTCTGCGCCCACCTGCGCCAGGGCGCGGACATCATCCACATCCAAAGCGGCTAGCTTGGCAGAGATTTTGTCGGCCAGGCTTTCGTGCTTTAAAAACTCGCGGAAGGCGTGGGCTGTGGTAGCAAAGCCGGTGGGCACGCGCACGCCCTGGGGTAGTTGGGAAATCATCTCGCCCAGAGAGGCGTTTTTCCCCCCGGCAACTTCCACATCGCTCATGCGCAGTTGCTCAAAAGGCACTACCAAAGCGTCAGCAGCAAAACGTTCAGACATGACAGAACTCCAAAGTTAAAAAACCGGTGTAAGGCTGGCCTTGAGCGCTATGTGCCTAGGTTATGCTGTTGTATAGCAGCAGCGCTGTGGCAAGCCTGACTGGATGCTCGCATCCAAGAAACAGGGGCTTTGCAAAAATTCCAAAGACAGCCCGCGATTGTATGGCGCGCCCGTCTCTTGAACACAAAGCCAGCCCTGAAAACCTGCTCGCAAACGCATGGTTTGTGGCTTTTTGCCCGACTTTGCACTTGTTTCAAAGCATGGCAACTGAGTTTGCCAAGGAAAGCGAGACCTCTATTTATGCACTCCCGCACTGTTTTTGTGATTTCTGATGGCACAGGCATTACCGCCGAAACTTTTGGCACTGCCTTGATGGCGCAGTTCGACCTGACTCCACGCATCGTGCGCCTTCCCTTTGTGGATACCGTAGATAAGGCGCACCAGGCCGTACGCCAAGTCAACCACACTACTGAGCTGGAGGGTAAAAAGCCCATTATTTTCACCACATTAGTGAATCAAGAAGTGCTCACAGTCATTCGTACCCAAAGCAAGGGCTTGTTGATGGACATGTTCGGCACTTTTGTCCAACCCCTGGAAGATGAGCTGGGCCTGAAAAGCCAGCACCGCGTGGGGCGCTTTAGTGACATCAGCCAAAGTAAAGAGTACCTAGGGCGCATGGAAGCCATCAATTACACCTTGGCCCACGATGATGGCCAAACCAACCACGACCTGTCTGGCGCAGATGTGGTGTTGGTAGGAGTTAGCCGCTCGGGCAAGACACCTACCAGCCTGTACCTGGCCATGCAGTTTGGCCTGAAAGTGGCCAACTACCCGCTGATTCCCGAAGACTTCGAGCGCCGCAAACTGCCCCCTG
>CAZMMM010000395.1:1906-2265 GCA_964567385.1 uncultured Comamonas sp. | reverse complement strand
GTCATCAGTGCTGGCGGTGTAGTTGGTGTCAGGGCTGCGCAGAAAGCCGAAGCCGTCGGGCAGAATCTCCAGTACCCCGTCGGCAAAGACTTGCTCGCCCGCTTTGGCGCGTTTTTTGATGATGGCAAACATCAGCTCTTGCTTGCGCATACGGCCAATGTTTTCAATGCCTAGCTCTTCGGCCTGCTTGGCCACTTCAGACACATGCAGTGCCTTGAGTTCGTTCAAGTGCATGAAAAAAATACTCCTTCAGCGGAGTTCAGTAAAAGGTGAGGGGGTGTTGGCCTGTTGTGCCAGAGAAAGAGAGGTGCCGGACTGCAACGCTGTGTGGGTGAGGAGCCTGGCCATGCATTCGCCGT
>CAZMMM010000395.1:0-1896 GCA_964567385.1 uncultured Comamonas sp. | reverse complement strand
TGACAGTAAATCAGCGCCAGAGGTGCTGAAGCGGCGCAGTGGCGGGCTGCAAGAATGAAAAAAGGCCACAACCAGCTGTTTGCGCTGGCCGTGGCCGGACGAGTAGGAGGTGGCTGTTTGCTATCAGGCCAGCTGCTTGTCCAGGAAGTCGGTCAGGGCTGCTTTAGACAGGGCACCGACTTTGTCAGCCACGCGCTGGCCGTTGTTAAACAAAATCAGGGTGGGGATACCGCGAATACTGAACTTGGCAGGGATGGCGCGGTTTTCGTCCACATTCATCTTGGCGATGGTGAGTTTGCCTTCATAGGCTTGGGACACTTCATCCAGGATGGGGGCAATCATTTTGCAGGGGCCACACCACTCGGCCCAAAAATCAACCAAAACAGGGCCGCTAGCTTGCAGCACATCGGTATCAAAGCTGGCATCAGAGACATGCTTGATGAGTTCGCTTGCCATGAACGTTCTTCCTTTATGGGCTAGCCCCAAGAGCTAAGGGGCGGAGGGTGAAAAAATAACCTGCTCATTGTGACAGAAACTAAAGCGCCTGCATGCTGTAAGGCGCACTGGTTGCGCAAGCGCAGACAATGTCTGTTGTTTTCCACGCTCTTTTCTTCAGATTTGTATTTATGACGGATTCTTTTACCAATACTGCCTCTGGCCAGGCCCCTTCCCTGCTGCCCGTGCTGCACTGTGATGTCGCCGTGGTGGGCGGTGGCCCGGCGGGCTTGATGGCGGCGCAGCAGTTGGCCAGTAAGGGGCGGGCCGTGCAGGTGTTTGATGGCAAGCCTTCCGTAGGGCGCAAGTTCTTGCTGGCAGGCAAAGGGGGGATGAATCTGACCCACTCCGAGCCTTTGCCGCAATTCATCCAGCGCTATGGTGCAGCCAGCACCCAGCTTGGGCCTATGTTGGAGCACTTTGGCCCCGAGCCATTACGCGCTTGGGCGCGAAGCTTGGGCATTGCCACTTTTGTGGGTAGCTCTGGGCGGGTGTTTCCGCAAGACATGAAAGCCGCCCCCTTGTTGCGCGCTTGGCTGGCGCATTTGCGGGGCTTGGGGGTGGGGTTTGCCATGCGCCACCGCTGGCAGGGCTGGCAGCAGGTGAATGGCCAGCGCCTGCCCATCTTTGCCACGCCGCAAGGCATACAGCCTGTGCAGGCCAAGGCTTTGGTTTTGGCACTAGGTGGCGGTAGCTGGCCGCAGTTGGGTGCTGATGGAAGCTGGCAAACCCTGCTGGCTGAAGAGGGCGTGGAGCTAACGCCTTTGCAGCCCAGCAATTGCGGCTTTGATGTTGCAGGGCCACAGGGCCAAGGCTGGACAGCGCATTTTGCCCAGCGCTTTGCAGGCACGCCGTTGAAGTCGGTAGCTATTCACCTGCCTGATCAAGAGCAGGCAGGCTGGCCCCGGCAGGGCGAGTTTGTGGTGACGGAAACAGGGGTGGAAGGCAGCTTGGTGTACGCCGCATCCAGCCATTACCGCCAAAGCCTGATGCAGCAGGGCCAAGCTACCTTGCAGGTGGACTTGCTGCCCGCCCTGTCGCAAGAGAAGGTGCTGGCCGCTGTGGCCCACCCACGCGGGGCACGCAGCCTGAGCAGCCACCTGAAAAGCCGCCTGGGGCTGGCGGGGGTAAAAATGGGCCTGTTGTATGAGCTGCTGGATAAAGCCCAGATGCAAGACCCGCAGCAACTGGCCCAGGCCATCAAGCGCCTGCCCATTGCGCTGCGCAGCCCGCGCCCTTTGAGCGAAGCCATCAGCAGCGCAGGCGGCGTGCGCTGGCAGGCTCTGGACGATGGTTTGATGCTGCGTGCCCTGCCAGGGGTGTTTTGCGCAGGCGAGATGCTGGACTGGGAGGCCCCCACTGGAGGGTATTTGTTTACTGCCTGCTTTGCTACGGGGGTCA
>CAZMMM010000394.1:0-2269 GCA_964567385.1 uncultured Comamonas sp. | reverse complement strand
GCCAAGGGATAGAGCTGGTAGGCCAGCATTTGCAGTTGTTTTTGTAGGCGGGGGGTGGGTTTGTGCTGCAAGGCTGTATCGCCTTTGGCAATACTTCGCATGAGCTGACTGCGCTCGCCATCATTGCTGTGCAGCAGGGCCGCCATGCGTTTGCCCAAATAGATTTCATCAGGGCTGGGTTCGCTCACTTCCAAGCCTGCGGCACGCTTCAAGCCTGTCCAGCCACTGTTGCGGCTGTCGTAAATGTCGCTGACTTCCAGACATTGCTCGGTTAAAAAATCCACCAAGTTGATGCGACTGCGCTCGCGCCCTTGGGCATAGACTTGCAGCTCGCCCGTTAGCCTGCGCCAGTTTTGTTTGCCCACATCACGCATGGCATCCAGCACACGCTGGCGGGCCACATGGTCAAACTGAATGTGACAACCCGGCGGCAAGCTGGCAAAGCCATCTTCCATTTCCTGTTGCAACTGCCGGCGGCCCAAGCCGGTGATGGCTTGGTAGAGGCGATCAAAGCGAAAGCCTTGGCGCAAGCGCCCAACAAAATCGAGCACCAAGCAGCTTTCTTTGCCCGGCGACAAGCGCAGACCACGGCCCAGTTGCTGGGCAAACACCACGGGGCTTTGCGTGGGGCGCAAAAACAGCAGGGTGTTGGCCTCGGGGATGTCCACGCCTTCGTTGTACAAGTCGCAGGTGCACAGTATTTGCACCTCACCTTGAGCGAGCCATTGCGGTGCAGTTTGGCGCTGGCTGGCAGGGGTTTGGCTGGTCACGGCCAAGGCGCTCCAGCCGGTTTCATTGAAACGCTCAGCCATAAAATTGGCGTGGGCAATATCGACGCAGAAGGCGATGGCTCGCACGCCGTGGCGCTGGTTGGTGTAATGGTTGAGGGCGTGAATGACGCGCCGCGCTCGGGCATGGTCAGCGCCCAGCACCTTGCTCAATTCACTGCGCTCCTTGGCACCGCCACTCCATTCAATGTGCTGCAAATCCACATCATCGGCGGTGGCGTAATACTCAAAAGGGCAGAGCAGTTGCTGCTCCAGCGCGTTCCACAGGCGCAGTTCAGCGGCAGGGCTGCCGTCAGGCCGTTGATCAAAAAATTCCAATACGCTGGCGCCATCGGCACGCTCAGGTGTGGCCGTTAGGCCCAACAAAATGCGCGGCTGCACGGCGCGGGCGAATTGGGCAAAAGATTGCGCCGGCAGGTGATGGCATTCGTCAATGATGACGGTGTGCCAGTAATCTGCGCCAAAGCGCTGCAACAGGTCGCGCGAGAGCACGCTGGCAATGGTGGCAAACAGGTGTTGATGGGATGCAGGTTGTGCGCCATCAGCCAGCAATTCGCCAAAATCTTGCAGACGCAAAAGCTGGCGAAAAGTCGCCATCGCCTGCTGCAAAATTTCAATGCGGTGAGCCACAAACAGCAGGCGCGGCGGCACGCCACCCGCAGCTTGAGTTTGACGCAGATAGTCAAAAGCGGCCATCACGGTTTTGCCCGTACCGGTGGCTGCCACCAGTAAATTGCGCCAACGACCGTGGCGGCGCTCACTTTCCAAACGCTCTAGCATGGCTTGCTGAAAGGCCCGTGGGCGCAGCTCGAACCATGTTGGCATGGCCAGCACCTTGCTGCCGCTGGGCTGACGCGCTTCGCCGAGGGCCAGCTTCAATTGCTGGCATTGGGCTTGGTCTTGTGGGTCAAAGCGCTGGAACTCGGGATCATTCCATAGCGTTTCAAAATGCGCTTCGGCTGCAGCAAAGAGCTCAGGCTGGCCATTTTGGGTGAATTTCACCGTCCATTCGATGCCATTGAGCAAAGCGGCCGCCGACAGGTTGGCACTGCCCACCAAGGCTGTACCAAAGCCGGTTTTGCGATGGAACATCCAAGCCTTGGCATGCAGACGTGAGCGTTGGCCGTCTAGAGAAATTTTGAGCTCAACCCCGGGCAAGCTGGCCAATTTTTCTACCGCGGCTGATTCTGTTGCGCCGGTATAGGTGGTGGTTATCACGCGCAAACGCGCGGCGGGCTGGCCGTGGGCATCTAGCGCGGTGGCCGCTTGCAGCACATCCATGATTTTTCTCAACCCACTCCAAGTGATGAAGCTCACCAGCACATCAATGCGGTTGGCATTGGCGATTTCGGCCCGTAGCTCGGTATAGAGCGAGGGATCCGCCCGGCCAGCGGTAAATAACCAAGGTGCGCTCAGACCAGTGTTGGGCAACTGGGGAGGCTGCCCAACGGGGTGCACGGCGCGAAGCACTTGCAAGGGCT
>CAZMMM010000393.1:0-2278 GCA_964567385.1 uncultured Comamonas sp. | reverse complement strand
ACGGCTTGCTCGCCGAACAGGTCGGTTTCGGTTTCTTCCTTGAAGTTGGTTTCGATAATGCCGCCCTTGCCGCCGCCGTTGGCGCTAGCGTAGGACAGGGCCACGTCACGGGCTTTGCCGCTCTTGTCTTGGTAGATGGCAATCAAAGAAGGCACGCCGCCGCCTTTGAGGTATTCCGAGCGCACGGTGTGGCCAGGGCCTTTTGGGGCAACCATAATCACGTCCAAGTCAGCGCGGGGCACAACCTGGTTGTAGTGGACGTTAAAGCCGTGGGCAAAGGCCAAGGTAGCGCCTTGCTTGATGTTGGGGGCGACGTTGTTGTTGTACACCTCGGGGATGTTTTCGTCGGGCAGCAAAATCATCACCACGTCAGCGGCTTTAACAGCTTCATCGACTTCCATCACAGTCAGGCCGGCTTTGCCAACCTTGTCCCAGGATGCACCACCTTTACGCAGACCCACCACGACTTTGACACCGCTGTCGTTCAGGTTTTGTGCGTGGGCATGGCCTTGGCTGCCATAGCCGATGATGGCCACGGTTTTGCCTTTGATGAGCGACAGATCGCAGTCCTTGTCGTAGAAAACTTGCATGTTTGACTCCAAAGTTGCTATGCGTTGATAAACAAAAAAATCGAAAAATCGAAAGTGGGGATTAGACCCGCAAAATGCGCTCGCCACGGCCTACGCCGCAAGCGCCGGTGCGCACGGTTTCCAGAATGGCGCTGCGGTCAATGGCCTGCAGGAAGGCATCGTTCTTGGCCTGGTCGCCAGTGACTTCCACGGTGTAGCTTTTATCGGTCACGTCGATGATACGGCCACGGAAGATGTCGGCCATGCGCTTCATTTCTTCGCGTTCTTTGCCGACGGCGCGTACCTTCACCAGCATCAACTCGCGCTCGGTGTAAGCGCCCTCGGTTAAATCGACCACTTTGACCACTTCAATCAGGCGGTTCAGGTGCTTGGTGATTTGCTCAATCACATCGTCAGAACCGGAGGTCTGGATGGTCATGCGCGAGAGGGTTTCGTCCTCGGTGGTAGCCACGGTGAGCGACTCAATGTTGTAGCCACGGGCAGAAAACAGCCCCACTACGCGGGAAAGTGCGCCGGCCTCGTTTTCAATCAAAACGGCAATGATGTGTTTCATGATGAATATGCTTCCTCTTCTTGCTGCCCTCCCCGCACACCGGTAAGTGCGCGGCTTGGCAGGCAATAGATTCTTCAAAAAGCAGGGGCGTTGGCGCGGTTGCGCCGGGTTCGCCGCCCCTGCTGGAGGTGAATGCCAAGGCGGTCAAGCGGGGGCTTATAAATCCTCTTTGCCCAACAGCATTTCGGTAATACCTTTACCGGCCTGCACCATGGGGAAGACGTTTTCCGTTGGGTCGGTGCGGAAGTCAAGGAAGACGCATTTGCCCTCTTCACGCACAATGCGCCGCGCTTCTTGCAAAGCCCACTCCACCTTGGTGGGGTCTTCAATTTTGATGCCTGCATGACCATACGCCTCGGCCAGCTTGACGAAGTCGGGCAGCGAATCCATATAGCTGTGGCTGTAGCGGCCTGCGTACTCAATTTCCTGCCACTGGCGCACCATGCCCAGATAGCGGTTGTTCAGGGCGCAAATAATCACTGGCGTGTTGTACTGGAAGCAGGTGGCCAGCTCCTGAATATTCATCTGGATAGAGCCTTCACCAGTAATGCAGAACACTTCCGCGTCAGGCTTGGCCAGCTTGATGCCCATGGCATAGGGCAAGCCCACGCCCATGGTGCCCAGGCCACCGGAGTTGATCCAGCGGCGCGGCTCTTCAAAGCGGTAGTACTGCGCTGCCCACATTTGGTGCTGGCCTACGTCAGAGGTGACGTACACATCCCCGTCCTTGACCATATTCCACAGGGTATCCACCACATACTGGGGCTTGATGACTTTGCCGTCGCCATTGCTGCGGTCGTACTTCAGGCAGTCGCGGCTGCGCCATGCTTCAATCTGCCCCCACCAAGCGGCCAAGGCGCCAGAGTCGGGGCGCTGGGTGGTTTCCTCAACCATGGCGATGAGTTCAGTCAGCACCTCTTTCACATCACCGACGATGGGCACATCCACGCGCACGCGCTTGGAGATGACGGAGGGGTCCACATCAATATGGATGATTTTTCGCTCGGTAGAGAGGAAGTGCTTGGGGTTGCCAATCACCCGGTCGTCAAAACGCGCCCCTACGGCCAGCAACACGTCGCAGTTTTGCATGGTGTTGTTGGCTTCCATCGTGCCGTGCATCCCCAACATACCCAGG
>CAZMMM010000392.1:0-2289 GCA_964567385.1 uncultured Comamonas sp. | reverse complement strand
CGATGAGAACCGTTTAGTCGCTGACGAACCTTGGTTTGGGTGTCGTCTAGTTCTCATTAGATGATTCAATCAGGAGTATTCATGAAGATTATTGGACTTATCGGAGGCATGAGCTGGGAGTCAACCATTCCTTACTATCGCCAGATTAATGAGGTGGTGAAGGAGCGCTTGGGTGGACTGCACTCTGCAAAGCTTATCCTTTACTCGGTTGACTTTGACGAGATTGAGCAGCTTCAACGCACTGGTAACTGGGAAGCTGCCGGGGCTATATTGGAGGGCGCTGCTCGTGCACTAGAAGCTGCAGGGGCAGCTTTTTTGGTTTTGTGTACAAATACCATGCACAAGGTGGCACCTCATATTGAAGCGGCAGTTACTATTCCATTGCTTCATATCGCCGATCCAACGGCTACTGAAATCAAACGGGCTGGTTATTCAACCGTAGGTTTGCTGGGGACGCGGTTCACGATGGAGCAGCCATTTTATCGCGACCGCTTAAGCACACTTCACAATCTTCGTGTTATCGTTCCCGAACCAAATGATTGTGAAATTATTCATCGTATTATTTATGAAGAGCTATGCTTGGGTGTTATCAAGCCAGAGTCTCGTGAAGAATATCAAAGAGTTATAAAAACCCTTATATCAAAAGGTGCAGAGGGTATTATTCTTGGGTGTACTGAAATATCACTTCTCGTTAGTCAGCAAGATGCGTCAGTCCCGCTATTCGATACCACGGCTATTCATGCTAAGGCTGCTGCGCAGAAGGCGCTGGGCTCATGATTCACCATATCCCAGTGAAGCAAAGTGCATCAGGATGTTTTCACCTGCTTAAAAAAACACCACGCCCAGCACGGCTGTGCTTATGGCGTGGTGTTTAATTAAAAAAAGAGCTGTGATCAAGCCTGATTCAAGCGCTCCCTAGCCAGTTTGGTACCTTCTGCCAGCGCTTGCAGCTTTTGCCACGCTACGTCTCTGCCCATAGGAGCCATGCCGCAGTTGGTGCAGGGGAAGAGGCGCTCCTGGGGCACAAATTGCAGGGCTGTGGCAATGGTGTCGGCCACTTGCTCAGGGGTTTCCACCACGTCGGTGGCGACATCAATCACGCCGACCAGCACGTCTTTATTGACCAGCAGCTTCATCAGCTCAGGCGGTACGTGGGAGTTGATGCACTCCAGGCTCACCTGGTCAATGCTGCTACGCGCCAGGGCGGGGAAGACCTCTTCATATTGCCGCCATTCGTGGCCCAGGGTGCTTTTCCAATCGGTATTGGCTTTGATGCCATAGCCGTAGCAGATATGCACAGCCGTGGTGCAAGTCAGCCCCTGCACTGCACGCTCTAGCGCTTGTACGCCCCAGTCGGCGGCTTCTTTCATATAGACGTTGAAGGCGGGCTCATCAAACTGGATGATGTCCACCCCGTCGGCCTGTAGCGCCAGGGCTTCTTGGTTGAGCAGCTCGGCAAAGGCCAGCGCCATTTTGACCTTGTCGCCATAAAAGTTGTCGGCCACGGTATCAACAATGGTCATGGGGCCGGGCAGGGTGAATTTCAGCTTCTTTTTGGTGTGGGCACGTGCCAGTTGTGCCTCAAAGGCATGGACGCGGCCTTTCAGGCGCAGGGGGGCAACTACCTGCGGAACCATTGCGTCATAGCGGTTGTTGCGGATGCCCATCGTCACCTTGTTGTCAAAGTCAATGCCTTCGACCTGCTCCAAAAAGCCATGCACAAAGTGCTGGCGCGATTGCTCGCCGTCGCACACGATGTCCAGCCCCGCGTCTTCCTGTGCCTTAATCCATAGCAGGGTGGCATCGGCCTTGGCTTGCAGCAGCGCGTCGCCCTCGGCCTGCCACTGTGGCCAGAGCTTATTGGTTTCAGCCAGCCAACCGGGCTTGGGCAGACTGCCGGCGATGGAGGTTTCAAACATGAATCAGGTTCCTTTTAATCAAGAGATGGTGTAGATGGCCACTGCGCTGCACTCAGCACCGCATGGCCATGCGAGAGGGCGAGTATGCCGCCGCGCTGATTGCAATACGCTTCAATGCGCGAAGTTGGCCGCCCATTGTTCCAGCACGTTTTTGTAGGGCTTGATGAAGTGCTCCTCGGTAAAGCGCCCCTGCTGGATGGCCAGTTGGCTGCGCTCTTCACGGTCATAGACGATTTGCGTGACCGAGTAGTCCTGGTGTTGCAGGCTGGGGCGGTAGATTTTTCCGGCAGCGGTGTTGGCGTTGTAGATTTCCGGGCGGTAAATTTTCTGGAAGGTTTCCATGGTGCTGATCGTGCCGATCAACTCAAGA
>CAZMMM010000391.1:0-2314 GCA_964567385.1 uncultured Comamonas sp. | reverse complement strand
ATTGGCCATGCCCGTGACAGAGTTACCACTGGTGGAGATGTGGGCGACTGAAGCGTCCGCCACCCCAAACAGAGTGACGTTAGTGCTTTGAGCCAAAGCCCCAGTGACAACGCTCGTGGCGGCCAGGGCAAGAAGTGTTCGTTTCATAATTTTCAACGGTTGCAATAGAGTGAATGAAAAGCCCGAAGGCCAGGGTCATTACACCGATTGAATGTGACAAATCCGTGAAACTACGCATAGACTGGCACTTTTTCATTACTATCGCGGGTTCGTTCTTTTCCATCCGAACCTTCGAATCTGACCATGTACCGCTCTTTACTGAAATCCAAAATCCACCGTGTCAAAGCCACCCACTGCGAACTGCACTACGAAGGCTCCTGCGCCATCGACGAAGACCTGATGGAGGCGGCAGACATTGTGGAGAACGAGGAAATCCACATCTGGAACATCGACAACGGCGAGCGCTTTACCACCTACGCCATCAAGGGCGAGCGCGGCAGCGGCATGATTTCCGTCAACGGCTCTGCCGCACGCCGTGCTTGTGTGGGGGATTTGCTCATCATTGCCACCTTTGTGCAGGTCGCGGAAGAAAAGGTGGCCGATTACCGCCCCAAGCTGGTGTTTGTCAACGACAAAAATCAACAGGTTGAGCTGCGCGACAAAGTGCCCACGCAGCGCATGGACTAAGCCTGCCTGGCGGGGGAGCCGCACCCCCAAGCGCAAAGCAAAGGGGCGTAACCGTGGCGGTTACGCCCCTGTTTATTTTTAGCGCAGTGGTTTAACGAGCGGCAAGCAGCAACACTCAGGCCGCCCCCAGGTGCGGAACCAAGTGGTCGGTAGGCTGGCCGCTTTTCAGCGCAGCAGTAAAAGCCAGCATCCGGTCAATCGGCTGGCGTGCGCGGGGAATCAGCGCAGGCTCTACATGCACGGCGTTGGCTCCGGTTTCCAGCACGCGAGCGACATCGGCCAGGCCATTCATGGCCATCCAAGGGCAATGGGCGCAGCTTTTGCAGGTGGCACTGTTACCGGCGGTAGGTGCTTCGTAGAAGGTTTTGCCGGGGTTGAGCTGGCGCAGCTTGTGCATCATGCCCTTGTCGGTGGCGACGATGAAGGTGCGCGCATCCAGCTCGCGAGCGGCCTTCAAGATGGCGCTGGTAGAGCCCACAGCGTCGGCCAGCGCCACTACGTCGGCGGGACTTTCGGGGTGTACCAGCACCTTGGCATCGGGGTGCTCTTTTTTCAGCAGCTCCAGCTCCAGCGCCTTGAATTCATCGTGAACGATGCAAGCGCCATTCCAGAACAGCATGTCTGCCCCCGTCTGGCGCTGGATGTAGTCGCCCAGGTGGCGGTCAGGCCCCCACAGGATTTTCTGCCCTTGGTCTTTGAGTGCCTGCACAATTTCCAGGGCACAGCTAGAGGTCACCACCCAATCAGCCCGCGCTTTAACGGCGGCGCTGGTGTTGGCATAGACCACCACGGTACGGTCAGGGTGTTGGTCGCAAAAGCCCAAGTCCAGCGAGCAGGTTGCGTCTAAATCCGGCATGAGCACGGTTTTTTCTGGCGAGAGGATTTTGGCCGTCTCGCCCATAAAGCGCACACCGCTGACTACTAAGGTTTGCGCCGCATGGTCGCGGCCAAAACGTGCCATTTCCAGCGAATCGCTGACGATGCCGCCGGTTTCTTCCGCCAAGTCCTGCAAATCAGGGTGGACGTAGAAGTGCGACACCATAACGGCGTTGCGCTCTTTCAGAAGCTGGCGGATTTTGCCCTTCAAGCTCTGGCGCTCGTCCTGCGACAGTTCGGGAGGCACACGCGCCCACGCATATTGGGTAGAGCACACAGCCCCCTCGGATTGGGGCTGCTCGTATTCAACATCAATGATGGCAGACATGGGGGTTTTTCACTCCTACTACAAATCTTGCACACGCATGGAAAAGTCAATGGCTTTGACATCTTTGGTCAAGCCGCCTATGGAGATACGGTCCACACCCGTCTCGGCCAGTTCACGCAGGCCGTCTAGCGTTACACCGCCAGAAATTTCCAGCACCGCCCGCCCGGCATTGATGGCTACCGCCTCGTGCAGCATGGGCAGGGGCATATTGTCCAGCAGCACCATACGCGCACCAGCATCTAGCGCTTGGCGCAGCTCGTCCAGGGTTTCCACCTCAATTTCTACGAATTGCGCCTGGCTGGCTTTTTCCTCAGCAGCGCGTAGCACCTGGGCAATACCGCCAGCTGCGGCAATATGGTTTTCTTTAATCAGCACGGCATCAAACAGGCCAATGCGGTGGTTGAAGCCACCGCCCACCTGCAC
>CAZMMM010000390.1:0-2324 GCA_964567385.1 uncultured Comamonas sp. | reverse complement strand
CACCCGCTGTTACGAGCCGGCTGAACGCACCCAAATTACCCAGTTCCTCAGCGAGTTACCCCTGGCCTTAGAGCGCCCGGACTTGCGCATCATCCACGCCGCTTGGCAGGCTGATGCCATCGCCCAGGCAAGGCGCAAACCCCTGGGCACGGCCCGCCGGGCCTACGACACCTGGGAGGCAGAAGCCAGCCAGGCCGCCCACGACAAGCGCATTACCGAGCGCATGGCCGAAGAAAAAGCCCAATGGCCGCACAGCCTGGAAGACGGCAGCCGCCGCCCGCCATTTCTGCAAGCACATTGCGATAACGAGCTGAACAAATCCTGCTTCAACCCGCTCAAGGTACTTACCACCGGCCTGGAACGCCAGACCGATACACCCTTTTTTGCAGGCAACAAATGGCGCTTTGTGCAGCGCCACCCCTGGTGGGACGACTACGCTGACGACACCCCCGTCATCATGGGCCACTACTGGCGCAGCACCCAAACAGCCCACCGCACAGGCGAAGGGCTGTTTGCCGACCTTTCCCCCTTCGCCTGGCATGGGCGCAAGGGCAATGTGTTCTGCGTAGATTTCTCAGTAGGCGCACGCGCCCAGGCCCGCAAAAATGGCAAGGACACCCAACACCTGCGCCTGGCAGCCCTACGCTGGCCCGAGCGCGAACTGGTATTTGACGATGGCCAGCGCCAGAACACCCAGGGCTTTATGCGCCCTGCTGCTGTCCCTAGCCCGGTAGCGGCGGTAGCCACTGTTGCTGCCTGTCACTCCGCCTAGCTCAATCAGCCACCACCGGATAAAACGGCTTGCCCTCAAAGCGAGTCGGGTTGTCCATCATCACCCCCAACATCACCGGCAACAACCGCGCCAATAACGCCCGCCCATCGCGCAGCTGGGCGCGGTTAACGGAACTATTCCAGGTTGCGCCGCCGTGCATCAACTGGTTGCGCAAGGTGTATAGGCGCACAAACACCTCGTACAGCACCCGCTCTGTATCCTGCTGCGCCAAGGCACGGTGTACGCGCTGGCGGGCATCGTCAAATGCCTCACGCCAGTGGTCGGGAATGCTGCCATCGCTGCGCGGGTTGCTCTGCGCATCCCAAAACGGCTGAAACACATACTGGTTGTCCAGCAGCACACGAATCGGGCCGGGGAACACTTGCCACACCAGCGCAGACAGCGCCTTGCCCGTATCCAGCAGGCACAAGTCAGCCATAAAGTTGCGAAAGCTCTGCCGCTCCGAAGCCATCGTGCCCGCCCCCTCGCCCATATCCTGCGCGTAGGCGGCGTTAAAGCCAATCCACAGGCAGACAAAGGCTACATCGTCATCGCTACCAGCCGCCTCAGCGCGTTGCAGCCAGCTCAGGGCGCGGTGCATGCGCAAAGTAAAGGGCGTGCGCTGCTGGGTAATTTGCGCTTGGTGGCGCTGGGTCAAGGTGGCCAGAGTGGGGGTGTTTGGGGTTTTAGTCATGGGGATAGCTTTAGTTCATGTGGCAGCACCTCAATTGGCGGCTGCATTGACTCACGATGATTAGGTTGCGCCTCCTACAGCACTGCCAAGGCAGCTTCTGGCATCTTGTCCAGAATTCTCAGCAGCGCCTTGGCAGCCCCAGAGGGTGATCGCTTACCTTGCTCCCAGTTGCGAATCGTGTCCAGCGAGACATGGATGCGGGCAGAAAACTCTGCTTGGCTCAGCCCCAGGCGCTTACGTACCCTCTGTGCAAACAGGGCTGCATCCCGCACCGATTGGGCCTCATCTTCAGCAATATGCTGTGCAATGTCCGCTTCTGTTGTGGCATCCACACGAGCCATATCCACACGCCCCGCCAGCATCAAGGCCGAATGGCTTGGATCAATCTTTACGCGTACCGTTTTCATGGTGTTGAACCTCCCGTTGATTGGCTTTTCGGGCTGAAATGATGCGAATCACATCGCTTCGCAGCGTACATACCACAACGTATAAGCGTCCCTGAATGCGACCACAAAGCTGATAGCGCTCCTCCCCGTAATCACGCCGGGTATCGAGCTTTATGGTGCGATCAGGATCAAAAAATATCTGTGCGGCATAGGCGAAATCAAAGCCACGCTGCTGAAAGCACGCTTCACTTTTCTCCTCATCCCATTCAAATTCCATGGAGTGATTGTAGTCCTTTGAACGACTTTCTCTATCCCGCATTGTCAGATTTAACGTCGGAACACCTTCTCCAGCGCGCTGGCCAGTTGCGCCATGCCCCCAGCCAAGCCAGAAGCCGCCTTGGTTTCCAGCGGCGCATGGTTGCATTGGGGGCAGGCGCTGAAATGGTCAACGCCTGGGCGCAGAACATCACTG
>CAZMMM010000389.1:0-2339 GCA_964567385.1 uncultured Comamonas sp. | reverse complement strand
TGGCCGCATCCGGGGCTTGGCGCAGGGCATTGCCCAGCGCCACGGCAATATTGCGCACCCATTTTTCATGGCCAATGCGGCGGATGGGGCTGCCCTCGGTACGGCGCAAAAACTGCGCCTCATCCCAGGCAAACAAGGCCGCTAGGCTGCTGCCCTGCATATCGGGGCGCACATCAAAATCGGCCAGCATGGCGGGCTGGGCAAACTTGTTCCAGGGGCAGGCGAGCTGGCAATCGTCACAGCCGTAGATGCGGTTGGCCATCAGCGGGCGCAGCTCTAGCGGAATGCTGCCCGCGTATTCAATCGTTAAATAAGAGATACAACGCCGCGCATCCACCAGGCCGGGGCTGACGATGGCTGCCGTCGGGCATAGCTGGATGCAGGCGCTGCAACTGCCGCAATGCTCAGTCACAGGGGCGGTGGAGGGCAAGGCCATATCGACATAAATTTCCCCCAGAAAGAACATCGAGCCTGCGCTGCGGTTGAGCACCAGCGAATGCTTGCCGCGCCAGCCCTGGCCGCTGCGCCGCGCTAGTTCGGCTTCCAGCACCGGGGCGGAATCGGTAAAGGCGCGGTGGCCAAACGGCCCCATTTCTTCGGCCATGCGCTCGGCCAGTTTTTGCAGGCGGGCGCGTATCACCTTGTGGTAATCGCGCCCTCGGGCATAGACGGAGATGATGGCCTCTTGCGGTCGTTGCTGGCGCTCTAACTCGGCATCTACCCAGCCGGCAGTGGTGTTGCGCGGCAGGTAATCCATGCGGGCGGTAATCACGCTGACTGTGCCCGGAACCAACTCTGCCGGGCGGGCGCGTTTGAGGCCGTGCGTCTGCATATAGTGCATCTGGCCATGAAAGCCCCGCGCCAGCCATTCCAGCAGACGCGGCTCGCTGGACGACAAATCCACCCCGGATACGCCAATTTGCGAGAATCCCAGCTCCTTGGCCCATTGCTGGATGCGCTCCAGCCACGCTTGCTCATCATTCATGGCCTGCATTGTAGAAATTAGACATGACCCATTCGCCCCTGCCCACCCCTGCCCACACGCCCGCCCTGTCTTTGCACTGGCCAGACGAGGCAGCCACCGCCGCCTTTGCCCAGCAATTAGCGCCCTTGCTGCGCCAGCCCCAGGCCAGCCATTGCTATATCACCCTGCATGGAGATTTGGGCGCGGGCAAAACCACGCTGGTGCGCCACCTGCTGCACGCCCTGGGGGTGCAAGGGCGCATCAAAAGCCCCACTTATGCTGTGGTAGAGCCGCACGAAGCGCCGGGGCTGGCGGTTTGGCATTTTGACTTTTACCGCTTTGATGACCCTCAGGAATGGGAGGACGCAGGTTTTCGGGACATCTTCGCCAGCCCTGGCCTCAAGCTGGCAGAATGGCCGCAGAAGGCAGAAGGCTTGGCGCCCAGCGCAGATATGGCCATCCACCTAGAGCCACTGGACGAGGCGCAGCGCCAAGTGCACTTGCTAGCCGCCAGCCCGCTGGGTGAGTGGCTGCTGCAAGCCCTGCACAAAGCCCCGCCAGCGCCTAATGCCTGATAGCCTGCCCCGCCTCCGCCCCACAGTCCCTAGCCCCCATTAGCCCCTTGCCTGGCCCCATGCGCGACTCTCTCCCTCTTCAGCCTCTTTCCCCCACCAGCATCGTCAGCACCGATATGCAGCCCCTGCCCAGTGACGGGCAACTCCAGCGCCGCCAGTTTTTACAAGCCGGTACGCTGATGTGGCTGCTGGGCAGCAACACAACCAGCCAGGCAGCTGCGGGCATTGTGGCCGTGCGCGTTTGGCCTGCGCCAGAGTATTCACGCGTGACCCTGGAATCAGAAACGCCGCTAAAAACCACGCAAACCTTTGTGCCCTCCCCCCCACGCCTGGCGGTGGATATTGAGGGGCTACAGCTCAGCGGAGCCTTAAAAGGCCTGACCACCAAGGTCTTGCCCGACGACCCCAACATCGCTGCCTTGCGCGTAGGCCAGTACTCCAGCAATGTGGTACGCATCGTGATTGACCTCAAACAAGAGGCCAAGCCGCAGGTTTTCACCCTCAAACCCGTAGGCAATTACAAGCACCGCCTGGTGCTAGACCTGTACCCAGCCAAAGAAATTGACCCCCTGGCCAGCCTTATCCAAGAACGCAGCCCTCTGGACACCTTCGCCCCCCTGCCAGAAGCCACGGCAGATGCCACCGCGCCGCACGACCCGCTAGGCGCGCTCATTACCCAAAAAAACCAGCGCCCCGATACGAGCACACCTAGCACGACGGTAGCCACTGCCCCTGTGCCCCCGCCTGCTCCGCCCCCAGCACCAATAACGCCAGCAGCCAAGCCTGCCCCCCCCCCTCCC
>CAZMMM010000388.1:0-2346 GCA_964567385.1 uncultured Comamonas sp. | reverse complement strand
CCGACATGTACCTGCCCGCCCTGCCCGCCCTCACCCAGGCGCTGCATGGCACGGTGGCCGCTGGGCAGATGACCTTAAGCGCTTTGCTGCTGGCGTTTGGCTGCTCGCAACTGGTGTGGGGGCCGCTGTCTGACCGCTTTGGTCGCCGCCCGATTTTGCTCTCTGGCATTGGGCTGTACGCCTTGGCATCGGTGGCCTGCATGCTGGCCACCAGCATGAATGCCTTGATTGCCGGGCGCATTGCCCAAGGCGCAGCCATGGGTGCAGTGGTGATGTGCGCCCGCGCCATCGTGCGTGATTTATATACCCCGCTGGCTGGGGCGCGTGCCATGTCCAAAGCGCTGACTGGCCTGGGCGTGGTGGCCTGCCTGTGCGCCCCGCTGGGCGGCCTGCTGGCGCAGTGGCTGGGCTGGCGTATGCCGCTGGCGGCGCTGGGTATGTACGCCCTGCTGTGCCTGTGGCTGGTGTGGCAGCACCTGCCTGAAACCCTGCTGCGCCCCAACCCCCAAGCGCTGCAACTGGGTAGCCTGGTGCGCACCTGGGGGCAGGTGCTGGGTAGCCCCACCTTCTGGACGTATTCCATGCTGACTACGGCCTCTTACGGCGGGCTGTTTATCTATTTGGTGTCGTCCTCTTTTATCTTTATTGAGCTGCTGGGGCTGTCGCGCAGCCAATACGGCATGGTGCTGTTTTCTTCGGGGCTGACCTACTTCCTGGGCACTTTCCTATGCCGTGCGCTGATTGCCCGCATCGGCCTACAACCGACGATTGCCGTGGGCGGTCTGCTCAGTGTGCTGGGCGGCAGCCTGCTGATGGGCGTGGCCTTTATGGGCTGGCAGCATCCGCTGGCTTTGCTTGGGCCGTTTTACCTGTTTGCCCTGGGGCATGGCATCCACCAGCCTTGCGGGCAAACGGGCTGTGTTGCGCCCTTTCCCCAAGCTGCGGGGGTGGCCTCGGCCTTTAACGGCTTCATGATGATGATTGCCGCCTTTGCCATCGGCATCTGGCTGGGGCAGCAAGGCATGGGCAGCGTCTGGCCCTTGGCGCAGGGGATTTGGGGCTGCTCCATCGTGCTGGCCGTGGTGGCCTGGTGGCCAGCGCAGAAGTATTCGCCGCAGGTGGCTTAGTGGAACAGCCTGTCCAACGCAAAAAGGGCGCTTGACTGGAAAAGGTCAGCGCCCTTTTTTGTATCTAGCTTCGACTACGCGCAGCCAGCGCTGCCAGCAAGACCCGGAGTTTTTCGATACCGCCGAAGCAGACCACCAGCAGCAACTGGCGCAAGAAATTGCCAAGCTAGAGCAAGAAGCCCAGCGCTTGGCAGAAGAAATTGAAAACCTGACGGGGGTTGCGCCAGAGGGGGATTAGCACGTCCTCAGTAAACAGGCGAGTCTTAACACGCAGCCAAGCTGCACACTCTGTTGCGTCCGTCTGTCTTGGCCTGATACATGGCTTGGTCAGCCTGGTGCAGCAGGCTATCCACAGTGCCTTGCCCGCTTTGAAACAGCACCAGCCCAATGCTGGCGGTGCATTGATGTTCGATATCACCAAATCGGTACAGTCGCCCCAGTTGCAGGCGTATTTTTTCTGCTAGCTGTTGCGCCATGTTCAGCGCAGCCTGCTCTTGCGTACCTAGCGCTTCCAGAATGACGACAAACTCGTCACCTCCCATCCGGCCCACCATATCGTGCCGGCGAACGCTCGCCTTGAGGCGCTTGGCCACTTCTTTGAGCAAAAGATCACCCGCGTCATGACCATGGGTATCGTTAAGGGGCTTGAAGTTGTCCAGATCCAGATACAGCAAGGCAGAAAACACCTCGCTGCTGGTGCTCAGCAGCAAGGTGTGCTGTAAACGCTCACGTATTTTGCGCCGGTTGGGCAGGCGGGTCAGCTCGTCATGCATGGCCTGCTGATGGGCCAGATCGGCCATCTGCTTGCGCTCGGTGATGTCCAGCGCCACACCGACCACGCCAATGCGTTGGCTCTGCGCATCGTGTACATAGGCTTTGTGGAACAAGACATCCCGTACACGGCCATCATGGGCAACCAGTTGCCCTTCGTATTCCTGGACATCGACTTCACCTTCCAGCAATTGCCGGTCATACGCCGCATATTGCTCCGCCTGCTCTGGTGGCCACAGCTCATAGACGGTGCGGCCCAGCAACTGCTCCCGCTCCAGCCCAGTCCATTCCAGCAGGGCAGGGTTACAGTCCACGTAACGTCCCTGGGTATCCTTGTAATACAGCGGCAGGGGAATGGCGGCCAGCATGGCCCGGCTAAAGGCTTCACTGCGGGCCAGCGCCGCTTCCACCCGCCGCCGCTCGGAAATGTCGTACACGATGGAAAACA
>CAZMMM010000387.1:0-2354 GCA_964567385.1 uncultured Comamonas sp. | reverse complement strand
CGACCTGCCTGAAACCATGGCGCAATTCAAGCCCAGCAAGCTGCGTAATGCCCAGTACATGGCGGATTTGAACCGCAACCGCCAAGGCACTTTGCTGGACTACATCGAAGACTTCTGCCAACGCTTCCCTCAGCGCATTGACGAATATGAGCACCTGCTCACCGACAACCGTATCTGGAAGCAGCGTACCGTAGGCATTGGTGTAGTCACCCCCGAGCGTGCGCTGAACCTGGGCATGAGCGGCGTGATGCTGCGCGGCTCTGGCATTGCCTGGGATTTGCGCAAAAAACAGCCCTACGAGGTGTATGCCGATATGGATTTCGACATCCCCGTGGGCAAAGAGGGCGATTGCTACGACCGCTACTTGGTGCGCGTGGCTGAGATGCGCCAATCCGTGGGCATCATGCAGCAATGTATTGCCTGGCTCAAAGCCAACCCTGGCCCGGTAATTACCGACAACCGCAAAGTCGCCCCTCCACCACGCGAGCGCATGAAAGAGGGCATGGAAGACCTGATTCACCACTTCAAGCTGTTCTCGGAAGGGATGCGTGTGCCCGAGGGCGAAGCCTACGCAGCGGTGGAGCACCCCAAAGGGGAGTTTGGTATCTACATGGTCAGCGATGGCGCGAACAAGCCTTACCGCCTGAAGATTCGCGCCCCAGGCTTTGCCCACCTGTCCGCCTATGACGAACTCACGCGTGGGCACATGATTGCCGATGCCGTGGCCGTGATTGGCACCATGGATATCGTGTTCGGAGAGATTGATCGATGATTACGGAAGCGACCAAAGCACGCTTTGCGCGTGAAGTGGCCAAATACCCCGCTGACCAAAAGCGCTCGGCGGTGATGGCTTGCCTGTCCATCGTGCAGCAAGAACAAGGCTGGGTTAGCCAGGAGAGCGAGGCCGTGATTGCCGACTACTTGGGCATGTCGCAGGTGGCGGTGCATGAAGTCACCACCTTCTACGATATGTACAACCAGCATCCCGTGGGCAAGTACAAGCTGGACGTATGCACCAACTTGCCTTGCCTGCTGCGCAACGGCTATGAGGCACTGGCTCACCTGGAGCAAAAACTGGGCATCAAAATGGGTGAGACCACAGACGATGGCCTGTTTACCCTCCAGCAGTGTGAATGTCTGGGCTCTTGCGCTGATGCGCCGGTGATGCTGGTCAATGACCGCAATATGTGCAGCTTTATGGAAAACGAACGTCTTGACGAGCTGATTGATGGCCTGCGGGCTGCGGAGGGCAAAGCATGATGAACGCAGCAGCGCAAGCAGTGCTGGCCAAGTTTGCCGCCAGTGGGAAAGAAACCTGCTTTCATGGCCGCCATATCGAGCCGCAAATCTACGCTGATTTGAACGGCAGCAACTGGGGTCTGAAAGACTATGAAGCGCGAGGCGGCTATGCAGCTTTGCGCACCATCTTGGGCAAAGACGGCGGCGAAGGTCTGACCCAGGATGTGGTGATTGCCACCCTCAAGGAATCAGCCTTGCGTGGCCGAGGCGGCGCAGGCTTTCCCACCGGGCTGAAGTGGAGCTTTATGCCCCGTCAGTTCCCCGGTGAAAAATACGTGGTGTGCAACTCTGACGAGGGCGAACCCGGTACCTGCAAAGACCGTGAAATCCTCATGCACAACCCCCATACGGTGATTGAGGGCATGATTATTGCCGGCTTCGCCATGGGTGCGTGTGCTGGTTACAACTACATCCACGGTGAAATTTTCCACGCCTACGAGCGTTTTGAGGAAGCCCTAGAAGAAGCCCACGCTGCTGGTTATTTGGGCAAGAACATCATGGGCAGCAATTTCAGCTTTGAGCTGTTTGCCCACCATGGCTTTGGCGCTTACATCTGCGGTGAAGAAACCGCCCTGCTGGAATCGCTAGAGGGCAAAAAAGGCCAGCCACGCTTCAAACCGCCGTTTCCGGCCAGCTTTGGTCTGTATGGCAAGCCCACCACCATCAACAACACCGAAACCTTTGCCGCCGTGCCCTGGATTATTCGCAACGGTGGTAATGCCTATCTGGAAGTGGGTAAGCCCAATAATGGCGGCACGAAAATCTACTCGGTCAGCGGCGATGTGAACCTGCCTGGCAACTACGAAATCCCCATGGGCACACCGTTTTCCACGCTGCTGGAGCTGGCCGGTGGTGTGCGCACTGGGCGCAAGCTCAAGGCGGTGATTCCCGGTGGTTCTTCTTCGCCCGTAGTGCCTGCCGACATGATGATGGAATGCACCATGGACTATGACAGCATTGCCAAGGCTGGCTCTATGCTGGGTTCGGGCGCGGTGATTGTCATGGACGACTCGCGTGACATGGTGGAATGCCTGCTGCGCCTGTCTTACTTCTAC
>CAZMMM010000386.1:0-2357 GCA_964567385.1 uncultured Comamonas sp. | reverse complement strand
GCATCAGCTCGTCTTTGCTCAGGTGCAGCAGCTGGGGCTGCTCTTTACTCGCCTGGCGCAGCCACTTGTCAAAAGTGGCAGCGTTAAATACCCCCTCAGGGATGTGCTGGTCGTAGAAGGCGTAAATCAGCATATCGTCCACCAGCACATCTTGGCGGCGGCTTTTATGCTCCAGCTCCTGCACCTTGCGGATGGTTTTCTGGTTGGCCGCAAGGAAGGGCCAGCGCGTTTCCCACTCGCCCTCGACCAAGGCGCGGCGGATAAACATCTCACGCGCATCTTGCGGGTCTTTACGGCCATAGCTCACGCCACGGTGGTTGTAAACCACGATGCCGTACAGCGTGGCACGCTCGTAGGCAACAACATCAGCGCGCTTCTTGCTCCAATGCGGGTCTAGCAGCTGTTTTTTCAACAGATGAGCGCCCACCTCTTCCAGCCATTGCGGCTGAATAGCCGCAATACCACGCCCATACAGGCGGCTGGTTTCCACCTGCTCGGCAGCCACAATCCAGCGGCCAGGCTTTTTGCTCAAATGCGCCCCTGGGTGGGCATGAAAGCGTATGCCATGTGCCCCCAGATAGGCCGGATTTTCATCACTCTTAAAGCCAATATTGCCCAGCAGACCTGAGAGCATGGACAGGTGTACCGCGTCATAGCCAGCGGCCTCGGTATTAAGCAGCCATTTTTGCTCCTTCACCACCGTGATGAGCTGGGAGTAAATGTCGCGCCATTCGCGCACACGGCGGATGCTGATGTAGTTTTGCCGCAGCAGCTGCTCCCATTGGCGGTTACTGAGCTTGTGCGTGGCCTGTAACGCAGGCTCAGGCGCGGCCTCCTCCTCTTGCGCCTGCATCTGTTTGCGGGTTTGGGCTACGGCTTTACCGCCACGGGCATCTTCCAGCCATTGCCACAGGCGCAGATAACCGGAAAACTCGCTCTTCTCATCATCAAACTTGGCGTGTTGCTGATCGGCCTGGGCTTGCGCCTCCAGCGGGCGGTCGCGCACGTCTTGCACAGACAGGGCCGCAGCAATCACCAAGACCTCGGCCAAAGCGCCGCGTTGCTGGGCCTCCACAATCATGCGCCCCACGCGCGGGTCCAGCGGCAGACGCGCCAGGCTCTGGCCCATGGGCTGTAGCGCCCCGCGCTCATCCACCGCGCCCAGTTCTTGCAGCAGCTGGTAGCCATCCGCAATAGCGCGGCCCGAAGGTGCCTGCAAGAAGGGAAAGTTGACCACATCCCCCAGCCCCAGACTTTTCATGCGCAAAATGACACCGGCCAGTGAGGAGCGCAGAATCTCCGGGTCCGTAAACGCATCGCGCTGGTTGAAGTCCGCCTCGTCATACAAACGAATGCAGATGCCGTTAGCCACCCGCCCGCAGCGGCCAGCGCGCTGGTTGGCTGCGGCCTGGCTAATCGGCTCGACCAGCAGCTGCTCCACCTTGCTGCGAAAGGAGTAGCGTTTGACCCGCGCGGTACCCGTGTCAATCACATAACGGATGCCCGGCACAGTCAGCGAGGTTTCCGCCACGTTGGTAGCCAGCACGATACGGCGGTGGCTGTGATTGTCAAAAATACGGTCTTGCTCAGCTTGAGACAAGCGGGAGAACAGCGGCAGCACCTCGCTGTTCCTCAGCGCCGGAAAATGCTGCAGGTGCTTGCGCAGATGGTCAGCAGCCTCACGAATTTCACGCTCGCCGGGCAGGAATACCAGGATGTCTCCACCCTGGCCGCCCGCCCATAGCTCATCCACCGCATCGGCCATGGCATCGTGGATGCCGTAGTCTTTTTTCTCCTCAAAAGGCCGCCAGCGCATTTCCACGGGATAGGTGCGGCCTGAAACCATAATCACCGGCGCGGGCTGCTGGTTTTTATCAGCAAAATGCTGGGCAAAACGATCGGCATCAATTGTGGCCGAGGTAACAATGATTTTTAAATCAGGGCGCCTGGGCAGAATCTGCTTGAGGTAGCCCAGCAGAAAATCAATATTGAGGCTGCGCTCATGGGCCTCGTCAATAATCAAAGTGTCATAGGCTTTGAGTAATGGGTCCGTCTGGGTTTCTGCCAGCAAAATGCCATCGGTCATGAGTTTGACGGATGCGCCCGCACTCAGCCGGTCTTGAAAGCGCACCTTATAACCCACCACCTCGCCCAGCGGGGTTTGCAGCTCTTGGGCAATACGCTTGGCCACACTGCTGGCCGCAATACGGCGTGGCTGGGTATGGCCAATGAATTGACCGCGCTGGCCTGGTGGGGCATGACACGCCCCTCGGCCTAGGGCCAAAGCAATTTTGGGCAGCTGGGTGGTTTTGCCCGAGCCGGTTTCGCCACAAACGATGATGACTTGGTGCTTGGCC
>CAZMMM010000385.1:0-2362 GCA_964567385.1 uncultured Comamonas sp. | reverse complement strand
GACCCCACTGGCCAGGCGGTGGTCGTAGCCGTTGCGCAGCATGATGGGCAGGGAAATCAAGCCCATAGAAATCACAGAGGCGGCCACCACCCCCGTCGTAGCTGCCAGCATTGCGCCCACAATAATCACCGCAATCGCCACGCCACCACGAATCGGGCCAAAAAGCTGGCCGACGGTATCCAGCAAATCCTCGGCCATGCCGCTGCGCTCCAATATCAGCCCCATCAGCGTAAAGAAGGGGATGGCCAGCAGCGTCTCGTTTTGCATGATGCCGTAAATGCGCAGCGGCAAGGCTTGCAGCAGCGCCTCGGGCAAAACGCCCAGCTTGATGCCCACCAAGGCAAAAAACAAACCACAAGCGCCCAAGCTAAACGCCACCGGAAAGCCCAGTAGCAGGAAGAAAATCAGCCCGCCAAACATGATGGGGGCTAGGTTGCCAGTAATAAATTCCACAGTGCTTCTCCTTGCGCTTAGGCGGTTTTGGCCTTGGCGGCAGCTTGTTCTTCTTCGGCTTTGCGGATGGCCTCGGCCAGTTCTTCCTCGGCAGACTTTTCCAGTACCTTGACCGTTGGGTCAGGCACTAGGCCAGCCAGAAAAGCAAAGCGCTTAATCAGCTCAGAGATGCCTTGCAGCAGCAGCAGGCCAAAGCCCAGCGGCATCATCAGATACACGGGCCAGCGAATCAGGCCGCCGGCATTGCTGGAGGTCTCGCCAGAGTGCCAGGCTTGCAGAAAGAAGGGCGTACCGTAGTACAAAATTACCGCGCACACCGGCCCCAAAAAGAAGATGAAACCAAAAATATCAATCCACACCCGCACACGTAATGGCAAGTGGGCGTTGACCACATCCACCTTGACGTGCTCTTTCTCTAGCAGGGCGTAGCCAGCGGCCAGCAAAAAAGAAGCAGCGAACAAGTACCACTGAATCTCCAAAAATGCGTTGGAGCTGGTGTGAAACACTTTGCGTACTACGGCGTTGAGGCCGCTAATGGCGGTAGCCGCCAGAATCAACCAGATGACGTAGCGCCCAACCCAGCGGCTGAGGCCGTCAATGGCCTGTGAAAGTTTGAGTAATGCCTGCATGTGGGCTCCGAAAAAATAGCCAAGAATGGAATCAAGCTTGTGTGAACCAAAAAATTGTACGCAGCTTGCACCCAAAAAAATTATGGTTATAGGCGGATTGTCCGTGTTTTGGGGGGTAACCAAGGGAAAACACCAGTGTTTTTGCCTCTTGACGAAATTTAATTCTTGTGCATCTCAGTAGATGGTTGAATTTTTTTCAAAAACTGAGTCTTGGCTTTTTACTCATCTTCGGCTAGCCAGTGGGCTTGCAAGCTTGTTGCCAGGCTTTCGTGGCAGCTCAGGCTCAGTGCCAGGCTGAGCCAGCCGCTTGCTTCTGCCAGCTTGCGCTCGCCTTGCAGTTGCTCTCCATCCCAATGTAAAGCCAGGCTTTGCTTGGATTGCTCAACTTGCGCTTGCAGGTCAAAGTCCCAAAGCCCGCCCTCGTCCAGAGGGAGGGGCTGTGCCTGGGCCTGGCACCAGCGTAAAAGCTGCTCGACCTCATCGAGCAAAGCAGGCCAGCGCTGTGGCTGAACGCTGGCCAGAGCATCCCAGTGGCTGTGGCCATCCTCTGTTTCGCTGTAGTCAAAGCACAGGTAGTGCAGTTGGGGTGGTGCGCTTGACATGGCTATGCAGCTCAGGCGATACCTAGCAGGCCGAACTCGCGCTCTACCATAGAGCTGTCACCGGTGTGTAGTTCCAGAAGGCGGCGCAGATGGGTGATGCTGTCCAGGTCAATACCCGTGCAGTACAGGCCTAGCAGTTGCTCCTGGCAATGTGCGACATCCGCACTCATGGCGATATGACAGCCGGGGGCCAGCTCCAGAATCAGCTGGCAGGGTGCCTGTTTGGGCAGAACCAGCGGCTCCAGAGGCTGCACCAAGGCTCCTTTCAAAGAGATATCCAGCACTTGTACATTCTGTACTTGACCGGCAAAAACCAATTGGGCCTGTGCCTGAAAAGGCAGGCGCTGAAAGAGGCGGCGTTCTTTGGACATAGAGGGGTGCTGTATAAGTAAAAAGAAAGAAGAAAGGGCAGGGCTGTTTATCTTAGTAGATGGCATCCGCAGGATGCAGTCCACAAAAAATCACTACAGCCTGGAAAAAAATACTATAATCGTGAGCTTTGCTGGCAAGTGCCCGTCGTGCCAATACTAGTTTACATAGACGGGCGAAAACCGCTGTACATGGCTGCTGGGCCCGATCTTCCCTGCAACCCTCTGGCAGCAACACTGTTTGGAAATTGAATGACTACCATCCGTCTCAAAGAAAACGAACCTTATGAAGTAGCGCTGCGCCGCTTTA
>CAZMMM010000384.1:0-2369 GCA_964567385.1 uncultured Comamonas sp. | reverse complement strand
TGCAAAGCCTGCAAGCTGGGGAGTGGAAGCCTGGAGAGCTGATACCTAGCGAAATGGAGCTGGCCTTGCGCTACAAAGTCAGCCAGGGCACGGTGCGCAAAGCGATTGATGAGCTGGCTGCTGACAATCTGGTCAACCGCCGCCAGGGCAAAGGCACCTTTGTGGCCACCCATTCTGAACAGCAAGTGCAGTACCGCTTCTTGCAGCTTCACCCAGACGTAGGCCAGCAACAAGATGAAGGACGGGCGCAGCGCCACATCCTGCACTGCTGCCGCTTGCGCGCAACCGCTGAGATTGCCCGCCCCTTGGGCCTGCGCAGTGGCGAGAGCGTGCTGCATGTACGCCGCATTTTGACCTTTGCTGGCACCCCCACCATTTTGGAAGACATCTGGCTACCCGGCCAAGTTTTCAAGGGGTTAACAGCCGAGCAAATGCTGCATTACCCCGGCCCTACCTATGCCATGTTTGAGACCGAATACGGCATACGCATGGTGCGTGCCGAAGAAAAACTGCGCGCAGTAGCCCCCGATGCAGAGCAAACTGCGCTACTGCAAATCGAGAGTTGCACCCCCCTGCTCAGCGTGGAGCGCCTGTCCTACACCTATAACGATCAGCCCATGGAGTTGCGCCGCGGCCTCTACCGTACCGACAGCCACCACTACCGTAGTAGCTTGAGTTAGGGAAATGTCAAGCCCGCTACAAAACACAGCTGCGATACGAATGTATCCACCAGCTTGAAATATTGCACTGCAGCATCGAATAGAATTTTGCCCGTTTGTTGAACTACCTCTTTCATATAGTTACACCTCAGAAAGCACCTACCCTATGACTGACCAAGCCAAAAAGCGGCCCGAATTCCGCAACATCAACGTCTTCAAAGACTTGACGACCTACCGCCTGCCCTGGGCCGGCAAGGTCTCCATCCTGCACCGCATCAGCGGGATGGTCATGTTTGTGTTGCTGCCTTTTCTTATTTGGATGTTTGACCTGTCCTTGAGCTCTCAACTCTCTTACGACAGCCTCAAGTCCACCTTCAATGGCGACTGGGGCTGGCTGCTCAAGCTCATGGCCCTGGGCCTGATCTGGGGCTATTTGCACCACCTTTGCGCTGGCCTGCGCCATATTTTGTTTGACATCAACCATGAGCTGGTCAACAAGGAATTTGGCCAAACTTCGGCTATCACCGTACTAGCCATTAGCCTGGGCCTGACCGCTGTGCTGGGCGCCAAGCTGTTTGGCCTGTACTAAGCGCACCGCTCCCTCATACATTCAGAAAAAAGGAAATTCATCATGTCCGTGAATTATGGTTCTAAGCGCATTGTGGTCGGTGCGCACTATGGCGCAAGTGATTGGCTGGTGCAGCGCGGCTCGGCCATTGTTATGGTGGTGTTTACCGCCTTGGTGCTGGTTCAACTGCTGCTCACCCAAGGCGAAATCAATTACGCCACTTGGGCAGGCATTTTTGCTCCGCAGTGGATGAAATTCATCACCGCAGCAACGATTGTTTCTGTACTCTGGCACGCTTGGATTGGGGTGCGCAACGTCTGGATGGACTATGCCCCCGGCGCTGGCATTCGCTTCTTGCTGCAAACCGTGACCGTAGTCTGGATTGTGGGCTGTGCCGCTTGGAGCTTCCAGGTACTGTGGCGCATTTAAGCCCCAGCACCTCTGCCCCCTACCTCTTGCATCTCCCCCTGGAAAGTAAAGAATGAGCTATACCAAAGCAAGCATTACCAAGCGCAAGTTTGACGTTGTTGTCGTCGGAGCCGGTGGCTCAGGCCTGCGCGCCGCTATCGAATTGTCTAGCGCCGGCCTGTCTGTGGCCTGCCTCTCTAAAGTCTTCCCCACCCGCTCGCACACCGTAGCGGCGCAAGGCGGCGTATCGGCCTCCTTGGGCAATATGAGCGAAGACAACTGGCATTACCACTTCTACGACACCATCAAAGGCGGCGACTGGCTGTCTGACCAAGATGCTGTGGAGTTTATGTGCCGCGAAGCCCCCAAAGTGGTGGTGGAGCTAGAGCACTTCGGTATGCCCTTTGACCGCAACCCCGACGGCACCATCTACCAGCGCCCCTTTGGCGGCCACACCGCCAACTACGGCGAAAAACCCGTGCAACGCGCCTGCGCAGCCGCTGACCGTACCGGCCACGCCATGCTGCACACCCTCTACCAGAAGAACGTGGCACACAAAACCAACTTCTTTGTAGAGTGGATGGCGCTAGACCTGATTCGCAACACCAATGGCGATGTGATTGGCGTAACCGCCCTTGAGCTAGAAACCGGCGACCTGTACGAACTGCACGCCAAAGCCGTGCTGCTGGCCACCGGTGGCGCAGGCCGCATTTTTGCTGCCTCCACCAACGCCT
>CAZMMM010000383.1:0-2377 GCA_964567385.1 uncultured Comamonas sp. | reverse complement strand
CCTACTGGAGCAGCATCCCAGGCCGCCAGATTTACAGCACCTTTGACTGGGGCATACGCGACACCGACGGCTACTACTTCATCCTGGGGCGCACCGACGACGTGATTAACGTTGCCGGCCACCGCCTGGGCACACGCGAAATTGAGGAAAGCATCAGCGGCCACAGCGCCATTGCTGAAGTGGCCGTCGTGGGCGTGGCCGACGCTGTGAAAGGCCAAGTCGCCATGGCGTTTGCCGTAGCACGCGATGCCAGCCAGGTTGCCACCCCCGAAGGCCAAGCCGCACTAGAGGCCGAGGTGATGCAGCAAGTCGATAGCCAACTGGGCGCAGTTGCCCGCCCAGCGCGGGTGCTGTTTGTCAACCTGCTGCCCAAAACGCGCAGCGGCAAACTGCTACGCCGCGCCCTGCAAGCCGTGGCCGAGCGCCGCGACCCCGGCGACCTAACCACCATGGAAGACCCCATGGCGCTAGAGCAGGTGAAAGAGCTGCTGGCTTAAAGCCCAACAGCCCCAAGCATCCCATCATGACAAAGTGCAGCGCGGCAATCTCTTGCCGCCTTGTTGTGACGGGAATGTGCTTGGCTTGGCGCTATCGGGCTTTAGCGCCAAACCAAGCCAAACGCCCCTTCATAAGCTTGCGCCAAGTCTTGCTCCAAATCCGCAGCATCTTCCAGGCCGATACACAGGCGCACCACACCACCGGCGGCCACTGCCCCCCGGCCACGCGAACGCATGTTATCCAGGTCATAGGGCATGACCAGACTAATAGGCCCACCCCAGCTATAGCCCAGGCGGAAGTAGCGCAGGCGGTTGCAGAAATCATCCACCGCCGCCGTATCAAAGCGTGGGTCAATCACGATGCTGAACAAACCTGCCGCCGCGCCTTGCCCGGCTTGGGCTGGGCCACAAAGCTGCTGCCAATGGGCATGACCGGGCGTACCTTCAAAAGCTGGATGAAGCAATTGCACTACGGCAGATTGGCGTTGCAAGGCGGCAGCCAGTTGACGGGCACAGCGGTCATGCGCTTCATAGCGTAAAGCAATGCTAGGCAGGGCGCGCAGCACTAGCTCGGCATCATTTGCGCCCACGCCTACGCCCAGGCGCATGTGCGAGAGCTTGAGGCGCATGTGCAAAGCCTCGTCACGGGTGATGATGCTGCCCATCAACACATCACCACCGCCGCTGGGGTACTTGGTCAGGGCATGAACAGAGACATCCACCCCCAGGCTGCCGCCATCGCGCAGCAAATCAAAAGGTGCAAAGGCCAAGCCCGCGCCCCAGGTGTTATCCAATGCGCAAAGCACGCCTTTATCACGGCAAAGCTGCACTTGGGCAATCAGGTCGGGAAACTCCATGGTGACCGAGCCAGCCGCCTCCAGCCACACCAAGCGGGTGGCGGGAGTGATTTTGGCGGCCAGGTCGGCCATATCCAGCGGGTCAAACAAGGCGTGGCGAATGCCGTAGCGCGACAGCTCTTGCGCTACAAAGTCTTGATTGGGGCCATAGACGTTATCAGGCAGCAACACCTCATCACCCGCACTAAGCAGGGACAGGGAGACCACGCTCAAAGCCGCCAGCCCACTGGGGGCAAGCAGGCATTGCAGGCCGCCTTCCAGGGTGCACAGGCGCTCTTCCAAGGTAAACGTGGTGGGCGTGCCGTGCAGGCCATAGGTGTAGCCCGACTTATCCAGCCAGCGGCGCGTGCGCATGGTGGCCACATCGGGGAACAGCACCGTCGATGCCTTGTGTACCGCCACTTGCGGGGCGGCAAACTCGGCAGGCGCTTGGTAAGGGTGTTGCACCAGCTGGGTGCTGATGTGGGTGGAGGCTGCCAGCGGCTGTGCGCTGGCGCGGGAAGTGGGAGTGTTCGTAGATGCAGTCATAGCTGCATCGTAACGGCTTCAAGCCAAAGTATATGAAATAGCCGCTTACCATCCCCCCATGTCTTCAAGCCCCCTGCCCTCTTCCCCCCAACAAGCAGATAGGCCGGATGCAGCCCATCTGCTAGAGCATTGGCTGGCCGCCTGCGCAGCCAACCCCTGGAGCCCTTTAAGCGCCTCTGCCGCCCAGCCTTATCGGGTTATCTGGAATACCTGGCTGCGCTATTTGGCCAATGCGCAATTGCATTGGAGCGAAGCCAGGGCCGAGGATGTGCTGGGCTTTATCCGCACCAGCCCGCAAAGCGCCCGCCAGCACAGCGCCAGCGACATTACGCGGCGGCGTTATTGGCGGGTGCTAGACCGTATTTATGACCATGCCCTGCTGCATGGCTGGATTAGCGATAACCCCGCCCAGGGCATTGCCGCCCACGAGCGCCCGCCCAGCGAAGACTCGCAAGGGGCCATTTTGTGGCCGCAAATGTGGCGGGCGCTGCGGGC
>CAZMMM010000382.1:0-2380 GCA_964567385.1 uncultured Comamonas sp. | reverse complement strand
AGCCATCCAAGCGCAAGGCCATAGCTACTTGGCCAGCAAATGAGCTGGTATTGCAATAGACCAAGACGGTCTTGTCTTTGGGTAGCTTACTGCGCTCGGCAAAGACTTGGCGCCATTCGATATTGACGGCCTGGGGGATGTGCTCTTTAGCAAATTGTTGGGCATCGCGCACATCCAGGATATAAAACTTGTCGTAATCGGCAGCAGGAATTTGCTCTGCCATGATGGTGCCGCCGTTTTCATCAACAAAGTCAAAATAGCCCTCTATGGCATTGACCGTGGCTTTATCTGCTTCTTGTGCGTGGGCGGACAAGGAAAAAGTGGCCGCACCTACACAGAGGCAAAGTGCAGCCAGCCCTGTAATAGCTATATGAAATGGGGGTTTTGCGTATTGAGGCATGCTGTTGTCTCCTGAGTGATTAAAAGTAAAAGCAGCACCTAATATAGATACATGGGTGCTGCTTCTTGGATTATTTGGGGGTTAGCTATTTTCATCCTTGCGGTTGATGGGGCAGGTGCTCATGCCCAACAGGGGATAGGCCGGGCAAAAGCGAAACACCCCCGTCAAGAGGGGGATGACACCCAGGTAGCCCCACCAGCCCACAGTGCCGGTAGCGGCCAGGGCAATCAAGACCACGCCTACCAGAATGCGCAAGATGCGGTCAATGCCGCCAACGTTGAATTTCATGGTTACTGTCCTTTGCTAAAAAAAGGGATTGGCCGCATCAGCGTTTAACCAAACTGTGGCATGGCAGGCTTGACTACGGGCTTGCCAGCGGCCACCCAAGCGTCGTAGCCGCCGATGATGGAACGCACATTGGTATAGCCCATGCTCTGCATGGCCTGTGCTGCCAAGGCGGCGCGGCCACTGGTTTTGCAGTACAGCACCACGTTCATATCGGCCTGCTGGCAGGCGGGGTTGCTGCTGAGTTGGAACTCCAGCAGGCCACGGGGCATGTTCACTGCCCCGCTCAAGTGGCCTTGGCGAAACTCATCAGGCTCGCGCACGTCGATGATGACTTGCGCCTGCGCCAGGGCAGCGTCGGCTTGCTCTAGCGGTACTTCGGTAATTTGCTGTTTGGCCGCAGCGACCAGCTCCAAGGCGGTTTTCATGGCTTTCCTTTGTGTCAATAATAGGGGCAATAACAAGGGTGAATAGGGATAGTGGAATGTTTAATTGCCTTGTTTTGCGCCCAGTTTACGCAAAATGGTTTCTAACATGCACCATTTGGTCAAGCCGCTTTGCAGCAGGTTGACACCCACAAATGCGGTAAATGCCAACCACCATTCATTCATAAATAAAGGGCTGCCTGGCACACCCAATGCCAGGGAGAGCAAAATAAATAATCCGGCAAAAATTCGCACAATCTGCCAAGAGGTCATGGGTATGATTCCTTTAATAATTTGGTAAAAAATTAAAACTTAGGCTTTGGCCTTGCAGCGTGGGCAAACCAAGGTGGCAATGGGGAAGAAGAATACCCCTGCCGCCACGCCAAAGCCCACGGCAATACCCAGCAAGTTCGCCCAATCCACCCAGTAACCCATTTCAGAGAAGGAAGATTGGGTCAGCGCCGGGGTGGCAAGAAACAAAACCACGGCCACAACGACAGCCAGCATCATGGCTGGGCGAATGGCGCAGCTATTGAGGCGCTTGCGTGCCACTACCAGCAATACCAGCCAAATCAGCAATAAGACCAGCAAAGTCGGCCAGATAGACAGCGCGATTTCATAAACAATATTCAAAACCAGCCAAATTTCGTACATGGTGTATCTCCTTGTGCTATTAAAAGCGATGAGAAAAAATAAATACCAAGCCTGTGCGCCGTATTACACGCGGCCTTTGAGCACAGCCATGTAGGCGGGTTTGAGCATGCGGGTTTTCATCAGCCAGGCGAAATAGCTGTCTTGCAGCGGCTCAATCATGGGCAGCGAGGGGACCAGGCGGCCTTCGTAGTCAAACTCAATCAGCCAGGCCGAGCCTTCGCGCAGCAGCATGGGGCAGGAGGTGTAGCCGTCAAATTTTTGCCCTGGCTCGCGCCCGGCAATCACATCCACCAGGTGCTGGGCCACGATGGGGGTGCTTTTCTTCACGGTAGCGGCTGTTTTTCCGCGTGGTGTGCCGTTGATGTCGCCCAGGCCAAACACGTTTTTAAAGCGGCGGTGTTGCAGGGTTTCTTTATCCACCTCCAGCCAGCCGCCGGCAGCCATGGGGCCTTCTTTCCAGGCGAGGTCGGAGTTTTTCACAGCATCGGGTGCGCGCATGGGCGGCACGGCATGCAGCAGGTCGTAATCGACGCTGCTCTGCTCGCCTTCGGGGCTGGTGAAGATGGCTTTGCGTGCGCCAATATCTACGCCGGTGAGTTTTTGCGTGAAGTGCACA
>CAZMMM010000381.1:0-2386 GCA_964567385.1 uncultured Comamonas sp. | reverse complement strand
TTTTGGTTATATGTCAATGATGAGGGTATCAGGTGCAGGCGGGGCTAGTCGGGGCAGTGGTACGCAAGGAATCAGCATTTTCTGGGTGCGTACTTTTGGCGGGCGGGTGGTGGTGGCTTTCAAGGAGTGGTTAACAGGTGGGGTTAACAGCAAAACCCAGGTTGCCAAGCGGGGTTGCCAAGGAAAGTAGGGGCTGGCGGTGGTTACGGTTACAGGCAGGTTACGCCTTTAGCCGCGTTGGTATCCAAGGCGGTATCCACGGAAAGCATAGGTACGGCTGGGGCTGTATGTGGAAGTGGTACGCACAATCTGCGCACCCTTGGCAGGGCTGGATTCAATCTAGGGATGGTGGCGCTGCTGGCCTGCCCATGTCAGCACGGCACGGGCAAGGGTGCATGGTGCTGCTCCCCTGCCCACTTCGCCTATTGCTTCACGGCCTCATTGAAGCGGTCGCAGTGCTGCAATACGGTTAGCACAGGCCGCCCCAGCTTGCAGCGGTTGCTGGTGCAATTGCGGCATTCCAGGCACAGATGGCGGTCATCTTGTTGGCGGTCGCGGTGCAGCAGGTTCTGGGCTGTTGCCTCCGCCTCTGGTTCACCAAGCCCATGCCGTTGGAGGTGCTGCATACGCTGGGTGAATAGCGCGATTTCTTGACCATTCCAGGCTGGGCTGTGTGGCCAGCAGTAGCTGTCTGCTATTTTTTCACTGCCTACCCCTTGCGATTCTTGCGATTCTTGCGAAAAGCCTTTATTTACAAGGGGTTGTGGTGATTTTTCGGTTTGCGATTGTCTGCTATTTTTTGCGATTTCTTGCGATTCGCTACTGCTATCAGCGGAAAATCGCAGCTTTTCGCACGGATTCGCAAACGCTTCGCAATGTGTAAGTGCTTGATTTTCCTCAGGAATAGCAGGAATAGCAGAAATAGCAGGGGTATCTGGCAAAAATGGCTTTAGTAGGCTGCTCAAAAAGTCCATGATTCAATCCTCCATGCGGTGCATGAATGCAAAGACTTCGCCTGCCTCGATACCAATCAGGCCAGCCGCTTGCAGCAGCTCTAGTGCTCCATCGCGGGCGGCTTTGGTGCGTGTTACCGCTGGGCCAGCCCTCAAAATATCAGCGTGTTTGGCGGCGTGACTGGGGCGTTCCAGTAGCCACTGGTAGAGCTTTAGCGAACCATTAGGGCGTGCATCAGGGGTGTGTTCTTCCAGCAGCGCCTGCCAGCTTTTAAGCGAGTAGCTAATCAGTGCCAAAGCCACTTGCATTTGTGCCAGGTCAATTTCCTGTTTGCCCTCAAAAGCAGCCAGCACGCCAGCAATGCGGCAAGTCTGCTCAGCCGCTCGCAGTGCAAAGGGCTTGATGGATGCCAGCGCCCCTTGTCTGGCCTCCATTTCAAAAGCCTCAAATGCTTGGCACAGTAGCTGTCGCGCCTCGTTGGTCAGTGTGATAACGGGGCAGTCGGTGCAGTCGCTGGGGAGTTGTTGCCCTAGCAGCTCTGTACACCTGTCGTAGTAACTGCGCACACTGGCAAGCTCCCCAGGCTTAAATGGGCGGGCTTTGCGCGGTGCTTGCGGGTCTGGCCAGGCTAGCAGAAAGCGCGGCCAAAACCCCAGCGCGGTCAGCATGGGGTCGGTGGCCGTCTCCACGGCGGCGGCTGGCTGAATTAGCCAGTGCAAAGAGATACGCAGGCCATGGCGCTCTATGCGCGGGCCACTGGCACGGCTTACCGACAAATGCCCTTTATCCCACAGCTTAGAAAATGTCCCTGCTGTCTTACTGCGCTGTTCTGCGCTCATACCGTAGCCCGATAGGATGGCGGCGGCTTCGTCCGTGAAAACGCCTTGCGAGGCGACTCCATCCTCCAAATCACGGCGCAAGCCTTCAATGGTTGCATCGCTGATAAGCCGATAAGGGGACTGGGGGGGTGATTCGTCGCCCCTCTCCTTTTTGGTCTGCTTTTGATAGGCGCTCAGTGCCTTGGAAAACCTTTCCGCTTGGATGCGCTGCCAGCGGTACACGGGCGCAAGCGCGGCATTGGTGGCTGTGCTCTTGCCGTCTCCACTGTCGCCCAGTGTCAGCAGATACAGGCTCAGTGGGGCGCTACTATCCGCCAACGTCTCCACATTAAAAAGCCCTTGCGTGAGCAGTGCAGCAGCGCTCAGCAGTGCCTGCCCTACCAGCGCGGGCTGTACTTGGCCATGCTCAGCAATGTCTGCGCATACGTTGGCAAGATGCGGCCCCAAAGCATTGACCGGATATTGCGGTGCTACGCGCTTGCGCTGGGGTTCCAGCAGGCGGCGGGCTTGGGTAATGGCTTCGTCTTTGCTCAATAGCGGCTCTACGCTAGGCGCTTGCGCAGCTTGCAGCACTTGGGCAAGAGCAGGTAAAC
>CAZMMM010000380.1:0-2388 GCA_964567385.1 uncultured Comamonas sp. | reverse complement strand
GGCTTTTGAAGATGCCGCGCCCTTCGGGCACATAGGCAATGCCTTGCTGGGCGATTTGGTAGGTACGCGCCCGGCTGCGGTCGTCCCCACGCACCAGCACCCGGCCATGGCGCGGGCGCACCAAGCCCAACATGCTTTTGATGAGGGTGGATTTGCCCATGCCGTTGCGCCCCATCAGGGCAATGCCCTCGCCCTCGCGGATGTGGAAGTTGATGCCGTGCAGGATGTGGCTAGCACCGTAGTAGGTGTGAATTTCCTTGGCCTCCAGCAGCATATTGCTCGACAGATTAGACATGGAAGCTCTCCTCCGTTCCCAGGTAGGCTTGTTGCACGGCCTCACTGGCCTTGATTTGTGCGGGTGGGCCGCATTCCAGCAATTGGCCGTTGACCATCACCGTAATCATGTCGGCCACGGCAAAGACGGCATCCATATCGTGCTCCACCAGCAAAATGCCGCGTGTCGGGCGCAGGCGCTGGAGCACCGCCACCATGCTGGCCGATTCTTCTGACCCCATGCCCGCTAGTGGCTCATCGAGCAGCAGCACCTGTGCGTCGGTGGCTAGCACCATGGCAATTTCCAGTTGGCGCTGCTCGCCGTGGCTCAGTACGCCGGATACCCAATCGACGCGCTGGCTCAAGCCCGCCTCTTCAATGCAGGCGCGGGCTTTTTCCAGCGCCCATTTTTGCTGCATGGCCTTGCTGAAAATATGCCAAGGCTGCTGGCGGCGCGACTGGGCGGCCAGGCGCACGTTCTCCAGCACGGTGAACTGCGGGAAGATATTGGTGCGCTGGTAGCTGCGGCCAATGCCCACTTGCGAGCGCTGCGCGGCGCTCAGGGCGGTAATGTCCTGCCCCATGAAGTGAATCCGCCCCTGGCTGGGTGGCAAGTCGCCCGAAAGCATATTGATGCAGGTGGATTTGCCTGCGCCGTTGGGGCCAAGCAGCACGTGAATCATGCCCCGCTCTAGCGTCACGCTAATGTCTTGGTTAGCCGCCAGGCCGCCAAAGTAGCGGCTTAACTTATCGGCCTGGAGCAGCACCTCGGCTGCGCCTGTGTTGTGGGAATGCGTTGCGGTGTTCATTGGCTGCCTCCTCCTTGCAAGGCGCGTTTGATGCGCCCTGGAATCCCGGCCAGGCCGTCCGGCAGGAACAGCACCACAGCCACAATCACACCGCCCATGAGCAGTTGCCAGTATTTGGTCAGGTCGGAAAACACCTCGCGCATGGCCTCGAACATAAAGGCTCCGGCCATTGCGCCCACCAGATTGCCCATGCCGCCCAGAATCACCATCAGCAGCACGTTGCCCGATTCGTGCCAAGACAGCAGCTCCGGCGTAACAAAGCCAAACAGCACGGCGTACAAAAAGCCCGCCAGCCCGCCCAGCGCCCCCGCCAGGGTGAACGCGCCCAGCTTGTAGCGAAAGGTCAGATACCCCAGCGACTGCATACGGTGCTCATTGCTTTTGATGCCAATCAGCACACGGCCAAAAGGCGATTGCAGCACCCGGTGCAGGAAGAGATAGACCAGCACCATCATCACCAAGATGAAATAGAACATGTGGACTTCCTCCCCCAAGTCAAAAGGCTGCCAGCCAAACAGCGAGGTGGAAGGCTTGTTGTTCAGATACATGCCGTCCGAGCCGCCGCCCAGCGCCGTATCGTGGAAGATGAAGTAGGCCATCTGCGCAAAAGCCAACGTCACCATGATGAAGTAGATGCCCTTGGTGCGCAGCACGAACAGGCCAATCACAAAGGCCGCCAGCGCCGCAATCAGCACTGAGGCGGGCAGCACCAGCCACAAATTGGCCGTGTCATAGCGCAGGGTAAACAGGGCTGCGGCATAAGCGGCAATGCCAAAATAGGCTGCATGGCCAAAGCTGACCAGGCCGGTAAAGCCCACCAGCAAATCCAGGCTCATGGCGAAGATGGCCATCACCAGCACTTTGCCGACGATTTCCATATAGAAAGACTCGCCCGACAGCGGCACGCTGGCAATCACAGCCAGCGCCAGCAGCTTGAAAACAATGGAAATATGTGTTGTGCTCATGGGAGGGTTAGCCTTTCTTCAGAATGCCTTCGGGTCGCCACAGCAGCACCAGCGCCATCACCACATACACCACGATGCCGGACAGCTCAGGAATCAGCACCTTGCCAAAGGTGTCGGCAAAACCCACGATAAGCGCTGCCACCAACGCGCCCCACACCGAGCCAATACCGCCAATCACCACAATCACAAACGAGATGATGAGCACATGGCTGCCCATATTGGGAAACACCGAGGAGATGGGCGAGGCCAACATGCCCGCCAGCGCCGCCAGTGCCACACCCAGGGCAAACACCACGCGGTAAATCATGTTGATGTTGATGCCTAAGGACTCAACCATGCTG
>CAZMMM010000379.1:0-2390 GCA_964567385.1 uncultured Comamonas sp. | reverse complement strand
CAAGTAGGCAAGCGTTGTAAGAGGGTCATAGATTAAAAAATTAAAAATTAAGGGCCTGGTACCGAAGCACCTACCCAAACACCAAGTCAAACACAATAGGCATTACCATAGTTTTAAACTAATGACTATTCCTATATTCCTAAATAGACAAAAACCAAGCATTGTCTTGAACTATGGGCAGGCAATCGCCTATCGCTGAACGGTATTGAAAGCCATGACCGCTCATTTCCAAGTTCTTGAAGGAGTGTAATTATGTGGAAAAAAATAGTCGCAGCTTGCGCACTGTGCTTAACCAGCCTCTCTTGGGCTGCCCTTGATGTCAACACTGCCGATGTGCAACAACTCACGCAGCTCAAAGGCATTGGCCCCAGCACCGCAGACAACATTATCAAGGCCCGCGAACAAGGCAACTTTCAAAGCTGGGACGACTTTATCCAGCGTGTCAAAGGCATTGGCAAAGCCAGCGCCAACAAGCTCTCTGAACAAGGCTTGACCATCAACGGCAAAAACTACGAAGGAGTCGCCACAACCGTCAGTAAGTAGCCCAACACCCCGCGCAAGTGCTGATGGCTCGCCGCCATCAGCACTTCTCTTCAACGGCAAGAAGCCTGCTTTCGCAGGCTTTTTTACTGGCAGAAAAACCACTGCAACGCTTGGGCGACTAGCGTACTTTAAAAACGGTTGAACGATACGCCCACGTAGCGTCAGAAAACTTGCACTTTGCAGCATCTAGGCTTGATAGGCAGCTACAAATTAGCTACAGCCCAAAAAAAGCAAAAAACCCCTGATTCCTTAAAAATCAAGGGCTTATGCTGGTGCCGGAGACATGAATCGAACACGCGACCTTCTCATTACGAATGATGGGAAAGGGGGTTTTATCTGTGTTGATTGGCGTTGTTATAAAGGCATATAATCAAGACAAATCAACACCTTATAAGGCAATGCTGCATTTTTTGCGTTGATTCAGATTCATCAAAATATCCCGTTTTTGGCTACATGGTGGCTACATGGCGGCTACATGTAGCCAAGCGGGTTTACCGAGAGCATCAACATGGCACGCCCCAAAAACAGCGACAAACCCGACACCGCCCAAGCCGTAGAACTGACCCTTCCCCGTATCGAGCGCCTAACCGTGCCTGCTGGTAAGCAACAGGCTTTCCTACGCGACAGCAAAGCCCCTGGCCTGCGCGTGCGAGTAACTGCAACAGGGCATAAAGCATTTGTCTTTGAAGGCAAGCTCGACCGCCAAACCATCCGGCGCACCCTGGGAGACGTGCGCAGTTGGACTATTGAGCAGGCCCGCGCCGAATCCCGCCGCCTGGCTGTGCTGATTGATAGCGGCATCAACCCGATAGAGCAAGAGCGCCAAGCCAAGGCTGAGGCCGAAAACCAAGCCGCCGCCAAAGCCGCCGCCGCTATCACCCCTGGCCAGCTATGGCCCCAGTACCTGCAAGAGGGCAAGCCCAAGCGCAAAGACGCATGGAAGCCTGGTTATCGCGCAGACGTTGAAGCCTTCGCAAGCCCCGGCGGCCTGCCCAAGAAGCGCGGCAAGGGTTTAACCCGCCCTGGTGTGCTGTGGCCCCTGATGAATCTGCCCCTAGGCGGCATCAATGAAGACGTGTTGCTCGACTGGCATAACCAAGAAGCGCAGCGCAGCAAAGAACAAGCCAAGCGCGGCCTGATGATTTTTAGGGGCTTCCTGCGCTGGTGCTCCACCAAGAAAGAGCTGCGCCACATTGCAGACCGTGGCGCTGGGCAATCGCCTGCCATTGCTGAACAACTACCGCAAGCCAAGACGCGCACCGACTCGCTAGAGCCTGAGCAGATTCGCGGCTGGTGGGAAGGGTGCTTACAACTACCCAATCCCGTGGCTAGTGCCTACCTACGCGCCTTGGTGCTCACTGGTGCAAGGCGTGAAGAGATGGCCGCGCTGCGCTGGGAAGATGTAGATTTTCGGTGGCAGAAAATCACCCTTGCTGACAAAGTCGCTGACACCCGCACCATCCCGCTAACCCCTTACTTGGCTGAAATGCTGGCCAGCTTGCCGCGCCGTGGTGAATATGTGTTTGCCAGTGCCAGCAAAGAAGGACGCATCACAGACCCACGCAAAGCCCAAGCCCTGGCCCTAGCCCATGCTGGTGTTGGACATGTGACCATTCACGGCCTGCGCCGGACATACATCAAGCAAGGCCGCGCTGTTGCCCCTGCTGGTGTGGCTGCACAAATGTCAGGGCACGCTCCCAGCGCCGTAGCAGAGGGATATGCAATCCGAAGCATTTCAGAGCTGCGCCCCTATGCCGAAACCGTAGAACGCCACATTCTGAGCCTAGCCGCCGTGGACTGGCAGCCCCAAGAGCAACCCCAGCGCCTGCGCGTGGTGGCAGGTTGAA
>CAZMMM010000378.1:0-2396 GCA_964567385.1 uncultured Comamonas sp. | reverse complement strand
ACCACGTCCATGGCGTGCTTTTCTTCATCCACCACGATGGACTGCACATTGGCGGGCGCCAAAGCGCCAATCACGAACTGGGCGGGGTCTTCACTCCACAGCACGATATCAACGCGCTCACCAGCCAGTTCATTGGTTACGGCGTTCACGCGGCTGCCGCGTACACCTACACAAGTACCAATGGGGTCAATGCGCGGGTCGCTGGTATGCACGGCAATTTTCGCGCGACTGCCCGCATCGCGGGCGCAGTTTTTAATTTCCAGCAAGCCCTGCTCAATCTCAGGAACCTCGTTGCGAAACAGCTCCACCATGAACTCTGGTGCAGAGCGCGACAGCACAATGGGCGCGCCGCGCAAGGTGGTGTCCACCTCCATAATCATGGCGCGTACACGGTCACCGCTGCGCAGGTTTTCTTTGGGAATCATATCGCTGCGCTTGAGGCGGCCTTCCACGCGGCCAGACTCAACAATGAGGTCGCCCTTATCCAAGCGCTTGACGGTGCCCGAGAAAATCCTCTCGCCGCGTGACATGAACTCGCCCAGCAGCATCTCGCGCTCCGCATCGCGGATTTTTTGCAAAATAACCTGCTTGGCCGTCATGGCACCAATGCGGCCAATGGGCACAGACTCGACTTGCTCTTCCAGATAGTCGCCCACCTGCACATCAGCCTGGGTTTCCACGGCATCCATGAGCAGCTCTTCAGCGTCAGGATTTTGCAAACCGGCATCATCGGGCACGACCAGCCATCGGCGGTAGGTGTCGTATTCACCCGTATCGCGATCGATTTCTACGCGGATATCGACCTCACCCTGAAACAGCTTCTTCGCGGCCTGGGCCAAAGCCAGCTCCACCGCACCAAACACCACGTCGCGCTCTACGTTTTTCTCACGCGAAATGGCCTCAACCAACATCAATAGCTCGCGATTCATGCGAAAACACTCCTCATTGCACAGATTCTTAGCAGCAGCCCTCCAGGAAGGCCCCCAACTTTTTGTTCTTTCTTCAAGGGTTTTTAATGGGATGCTGGCTTGGCCGCGCGCCCTTTAAAGTTCACCACATCAGCCAAACGGGCCTCGCGCAGCTCATCAAAGCTAAAGCCCAAAGCCTGCAGGGGCGCAGGCTCGCGCTTTTTACTCACGCGCTGGCCAGGCTTGGGGGCTGGCTCATCGCTCCAGACCACTTGCCAGCCACCGGCTTCACTGCGTTCCAGCGTGCCGCGAAACTTCTTGCGATTGGGCGACACCTGCCCCTGTGCCGCAGCACCAATGGGCTCTTTCAGCGTGATATCGACCAGCTCTCCGGCAAAGCGCTCAAAGTCTTGCTCGTGGCGCAAAAGACGGTCAATCCCGGGGGAGGAGACTTCCAGGCGCTGGTAGTCCACGCCATCCACCTCCAGCGCAAATTGCAGCTGGCGGGTGACTTTTTCACAGTCTTCAATCGCAATAAACGCCTCGGGAGCCGCTAGGGCTTCTGACGCCTGGCTTTCTTGCAACGGCTGCCAAGGCAGGTCAATGGTGATACGCAGCAGGCCACCGGGCAGGCGCTCTACCTCCACCAGGTCATAGCCCAAACCAGTTACCGTTTGCTCAACAATTTCGTGCAATGCCACTTCGCGCTCTTATGAGGTATTTCTGTGTAGTTCTTTATCCATGCCAGCAGCCAGAGCAGCAAGCACCGAGGAAATACGTGGCTTCTTGCGCTGCAAGTGACTGCCAGCCCCTTGCAATTGACCAAAAAAAACGGGCGGTTATTACCCGCCCGTTTGGTCGTGAATTTCGCATTATAGCGGGCAAACCCGTATCCGCCAAGTCCTGTTACAGGCTTTCGCCCATATCCATCGTCAAAATATGGTTGTACACCGCCTGCCACAAAGCGGCCAACGGCTCATTGCCACCAAGTGGCACACCTGCCGCAGCCTGCGCTGGCAAAGACTGCAGCAAGCGCTGCAATACTGCCGCTTGCGGCGGCAGTGCGCCCATGAAGTGGGCTTGCTCTGCCTGGGCTACCAGCAAGGTGGGAAAGGTTTCAACATCTAGCTCACCCAAGACATCTTCATGCTCTTCCACATCCAACCAAACAAAGCGCCAATCAGGAAACTGCTGACGCTGCAGGGCTTCAAAATCTTGCTGGTATTGGCGGCATACACGGCACCACTGGGCGCACAGGCACACCACAAACCAGGTGCTTGATGAAGGATGGGGGCTAGCGTTATTCATGATGCAAACAGCTGTTTTGACAAGGGGCCAAGGCTGAAGCCAAAGGCCTAAGCACTAGCAGTTGAAGCAAAACAGCTGCCCGTTTTGCATTAACCCTGATGGGGGCGCTTGCCAGGGTTTTTCTTGCTGCGGATGTGCGAGCCACGCTCTTGGCTAGAGCGCTGACCAACGCCGCCCGTG
>CAZMMM010000377.1:0-2406 GCA_964567385.1 uncultured Comamonas sp. | reverse complement strand
TGCTGCTGGAAAAAAACGAGGTACTCACCCAGCAAGGCCAGCCCTACAGCGTCTTCACGCCCTACAAACGTAACTGGCTGCAAAAGCTCGATGCCTTCCAGCTCAAACCCTATCCCGTACAGCGCTACGCCCACCACTTGGCCGCGCTGCCAGCGGGCGAGTGCCTGCCCAGCTTGCAAGATTTGGGCTTTCACCCCAGCAACCTCAGCAGCCTGCCCCTGCCCACAGGCATGAGCGGGGCGCAGCAACTGCTGCATGACTTTGCCCCCCGGCTGGCGGCTTACCGTGAGGCGCGGGACTACCCTGGGCGCAAGGGCGTGTCTTACCTATCCGTGCATCTGCGCTTTGGCACGTTGTCCATTCGGCAAGTGGCGGCGCTGGCGGTGCGGCAAGCGGCCACGGGCTGCGAGGGGGCGCAAACCTGGCTGTCCGAGCTGGCCTGGCGCGACTTTTATTGCATGATTCTGTGGCATCACCCGCAGGTGGTGACGCAGTGCTTCAAGCCCGAATACGAGCGTGTGCAGTGGGACGATGCGCCTGCGCTGTGGCAGGCATGGTGCGAGGGGCGCACCGGCTACCCGCTGGTGGATGCCGCCATGCGCCAGCTTTTGCACACCGGCTATATGCACAACCGCCTGCGCATGGTGGTGGCCAGCTTCTTGACCAAGGATTTGGGCATCGACTGGCGCAGGGGCGAGCGCTTTTTTGCCCAGCACCTGAATGACTTTGACCTGGCTGCCAACAACGGCGGCTGGCAATGGGCGGCCTCCACGGGCTGCGATGCGCAGCCGTACTTTCGCATCTTCAACCCCATCACCCAATCCAAGAAGTTTGACCCCGAAGGCCGCTTCATCCGCCGCTACCTGCCTGAATTGGCGCAAGTGCCGGACAAGCATTTGCACTTTCCCGCTGCGATGAAGCCCGCCGAGTTGACCGCTTGTGGCCTGCGCCTGGGCGTGGACTACCCCCTGCCGGTGGTGGACCATGCGCAGGCGCGAACGCGTACCTTGTTGCGCTTTCAGGCATGAGGCCGGGCGGCTGCCCGATGTGCATTCAGGCCGCAGGCAGGCGCAGCAGGCAGCGCAGGCCGCCCAGGTGGGGGCTGTGGCTCAGGTGCAATTCGCCTTCGTAGGTTTCGGCCAGGTCTTTGGCGATGGCCAGGCCCAGGCCGTGGCCGCTGACCCCCTCGTCAAAGCGCTTGCCGCGCTCGGCCACCTGGGTGATTTGGGCGGTGGACATGCCGGGGCCGTCATCCTCGACACAAAAGTGCAGGTGGCCCGCGCTGTGGCTGACGCTCAGGCAGACGCGGCTGCGTGCCCATTTGCCCGCGTTGTCCAGCAGATTGCCCAGCATTTCCTCCAGGTCGGAAGTCACGCCGCGCCACTGCACGGGCGGGGTGAACTGGGCGGGTGGGGGGCCAGCGTCCAGCGCCCAGCGCAAGCCCTTGTCCTGGTGGATTTTCTCCATCACTGTCACCAGCCGCCGCAGTATGGCCAGGGGGTCTATCGGCTCGGTACTGCCCGCGCCGCTGCCAAAGCGGGCCAGATGCCGGTCGATGGTGTGTGACATGGCCTGCACCTGGTCTTGCAGCCACGGGCCGGGGATGTGGAGCTTGCGGGCCTCGATGCCGAGCACGGCCAGGGGCTTTTTCAGGGCGTGGCTCAGGTCGGCAGCCTGGTGCTGCGCCCGTTGCACGACCTGGGCGTTGCGCTCAATCACCTGGTCGATGGCGATGGCTACCGGGTCAAGCTCCGGGCCGTGGCCACTGCCCAGTTGCCGGGCCTGGCCGCTTTGAATCTGCGTCAGTTGCAGGCGCAGGCGCTGCAAGGGGCGCAGCCCCAGGCGCACGACCAGCACCGTCAGCAGCGCCTGTGCCAGCAGCAGGCCCAGTTGGGTACTGAGCAAGGTGCTGTCAATGCGCTGCCATTCTTGCAAGCTGTCCTGCATCGGGCCAAACACGTACAGCGTGGCGGCCTGGCCCTCCAGGTGCAGGGGCAGGGCAATGCCCAGCAGGGGGTGGTTCCTGGGGCCGGTCAGCCGCAGCAGGGGGCTGCCGCTGGACAGGGGCTGGGCTTGCTCCACGGGCAGATTGGCATCCCAGGCGGAGCGTGATTGGTAGCGCTGCCCCGCGTGCTGCACCACCCAGTACCAGCCAGAGAAGATGCGCCCGAACTCACCATGCTCCAGGCGGCTATGGCGGGTGGTGTGCAGGCCCAGGGATTCCAGGTCGAGGATGAGCAGCTCGGCGCGGTCTTTGAGCTGGCTTTCAAAGCCGCGCTCCACCGTGGCATGCAGCCGCTGGCGCAGCAGCCAGCCGCCAATGCTGGTTCCCACCAGGGTGGCCACCAAGCTCAGGGCAATGAGCCGGGCCGACAGCGACCACGGCCTGCGGCGGCGATTGGGCGG
>CAZMMM010000376.1:0-2411 GCA_964567385.1 uncultured Comamonas sp. | reverse complement strand
TGCCGCTCCCCAAACCACGGTATGGCAGCAGCTTGAAGGCGTGCTCCGTCAGTGTCGGGTTGATTTCTGGCATTGCATCATTCTCCGCTCGAACGCTCAAGTTCACGCTCGATTTGCTCAATGCTGGGCAGGTTGGTTTGCAACTCGGCCGGCAGGGATTCGACCAATTGATACTCTGCCACGCCCAAGGGCTGTGCGTTGTTGCGCAGCGCGTACTCGGCTACCACCTTGTTTTTGCCTTTGCACAGCAGCAGGCCGATAGTGGGGCCGTCATCTGGGTGTTTTATCTGCTCGTCTACCGCCGTCAGGTAAAAGCCGAGCTGTCCAAGATGCTCGGGCTTGAACTTGCCTGCTTTCAGCTCAATCACCACATAGCAACGCAGCTTGAGGTGGTAGAAGAGCAAGTCAATGAAAAATTCATCGCCACCGACATCCAGCAAGACCTGTCGCCCGACAAAGGCAAAGCCTGCGCCCAGCTCCAACAAGAACTCAGTGACATGCCTCACCAGTGCGCTTTCTATTTCCCGTTCCTGGGCTGCGTCGCTCAGGCCAAGAAAATCAAAACGGTAGGGGTCTTTGATCGATTCCCGCGCCAGATCAGACTGCGGTGCGGGCAGACGCTGTTCAAAATTGGTGATGGCCTTGCCTGTACGCGCCAGCAAACGGGTTTCGATATGGATGCTCAGCACATTGCGTGACCAGCCATGTTCAATGGCAGCATGGGCATAGGCTAGGCGTTCTGTCGGGTCTTTCAGCTTGCTGAGCAATACCAAGTTATGTCCCCAAGGCAATTGTCCAACAGCCTGTTGGACAATTTCGGCATTCGGCCATGCCTCGGCAAAGGCACGCATATACATCAGATTGGCGCGGGAGAACCCCTTCATATCTGGAAACGCCGTGCGCAAATCGTGTGCCAGCCGTTCAATCACCTTGGCGCCCCAGCCCTGCTCAGCCTGTCGCACCAGAATATCGCGGCCAATTTGCCAATACAGCAGCACCAACTCACGATTGACCGCCAAGCTGGCGCGTTGCTGCGCCGTGTGGATACGGCTTTTCAAATCGGCCAGCCAGTCGGCATAACCTTGCGGCGTGGCGGCAAGGGAAACAGTTTGCTCGCTCATACCAACCTCGTCTTGCCTGTCAGTAGCTCTTGCATCATCGCCTGTTTTATATCACGGGTTTTATCGCGGCGGGCTTCGAGGGCGGCGAGTTCGGCATCCATGTCGCTGAGGATATTGGCGATGGCGGTTTGTTCTTCGACAGTAGGCGGCAGGGCAATGCAAATTGGATTGATATCCTTTGGGTGTATATGCGGTTGTGCGCCACCTGTTTGTGCTGCATATATTTCTTCTTGGCGAAGCAGAAGTGTGTAATAAATAAACTCAATAGCGTGCGCATCAGATTCGCTAATAGTGGAGCAATCCGACGCAAAGATTGGATATTCGTGAAAAGCAACATAACCAGCACTGGCACCTGATGCACTGATGCTTATTGTTTTTTCACTTCTATTTGCTCGGCTATGGAAGTACGCTGGTTTCTTGCCACCAGCAATGACAGGGATTTCACCATGAACAAGCATGCTGGATGTCATTAACTGTCCTTTTTCAACTTTAGCCGCATCCCCCAATCGCTTCACTTCCCACGCCCCACTAAACCCCGGCAGGCGGGTTTTGCCGGTGAGCAGTTGCTGCATGGTGGCTTGTTTGATGTCGCGTTTTTTGGCGATGAGGCGTTCCAGCCCGTCCAGCAGCGCGTCCATATCGCTGAGGGCGGCGGCGATGGCGCGTTGTTCGGAGAGAGTTGGCAGCGGAATCGGATAGGTCTTGAGCTTCTGTCCATTGATATTAGCTTGCCCAACAGCAATACTAAGAATCTTCAGGCTATATTTCTTTGCCAATTCGGTATTAAGAACATAATTCAGATAGTGCGAATCCAAGCGCTCTTGAATGGTATTCACGCGAATCAAATAGCCCGCAAAAATGGCTGATTGCTCGCCAAGGTAAATTGCTGTCTTGCCAACAAGGTCAATCGTATTCGTTCGATTAAAAAGAACATCACCAGGCAGAAGACGATACTTTTAAATCTCTCTTTCATCGCTGGTGTAAACAAGGTCATTCCAATCAATTTTTCCGTCTTGCAAATTTCCCATGCGCAAAACAGGAATTAGTCCATCTACACTAGATTTTGCTGACGAGCCATATTCGACAGAAGAAACTAGGTGACCAAGCGAAGTAACCTCCCAATCCTCCGGAATCACCCCCACTTCCGTTTGCTTATATCCCGGCCTCATTGTTTTTTCTCCGGCAGTTTCCGCGCCCCTGTTTTTTGAGCATTTAAACGGCTCACGACCGACTTTCCGGTGCTGGCTTCCAGTTGCAGCCGCGCGGCTTTGGCGGTTTTTGCGCCTTCCT
>CAZMMM010000375.1:0-2414 GCA_964567385.1 uncultured Comamonas sp. | reverse complement strand
TCTAGGTATTCCAGCACTAACGCTTGGCCTTGGGCGTTGCGTAGCACGCCGCCCTGCACCGTCCAACCCGCTTCTTGCAGCAGAGCACGGGCTTGCAGTAGGTTAGAGCGCAGGCTAGAGGGCGGCTCCGTATTAGGCGGCACGGTCATTGCGCCGAAAGCAGCGGGTGGCAGCTCTTGCGCGAAGGGCTGCATCAGCGCCAATTCTTCGGGGCTGGGGCTGCCCGTGGTTTGGCAGAGGGTGTTGCCAAAAATGCCATTCACGCGGCGATACGCGCCGTAGAACATTTGGCGATTCATCCATTCGTAATCCAAGGCCAGCCCCAGCGCCTGACGCACCCGCCTATCCTGCAAAAACGGGCGGCGGCTATTGAGGATGTAGCTTTGAAACCCCGTCGGCTGCTGATGGGCAAATTCGCCCTTGACCAGTTCGCCCGATTTGAACTTTTTGCCATTCACACGCCGCGCCCAGTCGCCAGCGCTGAAAAAGCGCATCAGGTCAAACTCGCCGGCTTTCAGGGCTTCCAGCTTGGCAGTGTTGTCCTTGTAAATCTTGACGTTAATGCGCTCAAAATTGGCCGTGCCTACGCGCACTGGCAGGTTTTTCGCCCAGTAGTTCGGGTCAAGCGCATAGGTGATGTCTTTGCCAAACACCACCTGCCCGATGCGATACGCGCCGCTGCCAATGGGCGGCTGCATCACCACCTGGTCGAAGGGCAACCCCTCGCCCCAAGCGCGGCTGAAAATCGGCAGGCTGCCCACGGTTAGCGGCAATTCGCGGTTGGGCGCTTTGAAATCGAAGCGCACGGTGTGGCTGTCTAGCACCTCTGCGCCTTGCACTTCCATCAGCATGGTTTTGTAGGCGGGGGAGGTGGCCGCGCCGTTCAGCGTATCGAAGCTGTGTTTGACATCCGCTGCCAACACCGGGTCACCATTATGAAAACGCGCCTCTTTACGCAGGCGAAATGTCACTGAAAGACGGTCAGGCGCAACGCTGACATCCTCAGCCAGCAGGCCGTAGCCGGTCGCGGTTTCGTCCATGCTGCCAACGAGCAGGCTATCAAACATCAATTGCGACAAATAGGCTGGCGCACTGCCCTTGATGGTGAAGGGGTTGTACTTATCAAAGGTAGAAGCGCGTTGATTGCTGACCAGGCGCAGCTCGCCCCCCTTGGGCGCGTGGGGGTTCACGTAGTCAAAATACGCAAAATCTGCCGAATATTTGGGTGTCCCCCAGAGGGCGTAAGCGTAATCGGCCTGCGCGGGTGCTGTGGTGAGCAGCAGGCAGCCCAGCAGGCCTAAACCGGCCCACCGGGCTGAAAATGGAAATGCAGTCAACATAAAAAAACTCCCCCGTAGCAGCGCAACCGATGCTAGCGACGAGCGCTGTCCCAGCCTGCCTGCGCCAGCAACTGCGCCGTCTCAAACAGCGGCAGCCCCATGATGCCGCTGTAACTGCCCGCAATATGGGCAATATGTGCCGCTGCCCTGCCTTGCACGCCATAGGCTCCGGCCTTGCCCATAGGCTCGCCACTCGCTACATAGGCGGCAATCTGCGGCTGCGTCATAGCGGCAAAGCGCACTTGAGAGCAGGAAAGCGCCGCCCATACCCGCCCCTGGGCGTGGATGGCGACGGCAGTCAGCACTTGGTGCTCCTGCCCCGCCAGGCGGCTGAGGATGCGTTGGGCATCTTGCGCATCTTCGGGCTTACCCAGAATCTCCGCGCCCAGCGCCACCGTGGTATCGGCGCACAGAATGGGCGCAGCGGCCAGCTTGCGGCGGGCGTGGCGCTGCACAGCGGCTTGCAGCTTCAGAGCGGTGACACGCTGCACATAGTCCTCCGGGGCTTCGTGGGGGAGGACGGCCTCTAGCGCCTCAGCATCTTCGGCGGCATCCGGCAGTAAAAGCTGGTGCGCTATGCCTAGCTGCTCCAGCAACTGGCTGCGCCGGGGGCTTTGGGAGGCGAGGTAGATAAAGTGGGGCATAGCGCTTTCAGCTTATTCCCGGTGATAAGGATGACCAGCGTTCACCGACCAGGCGCGGTAGAGCTGCTCAATCAGCAACACGCGCACCATGGCATGGGGCAAGGTCAGGTCTGACAGGCGTATGCGCTCATGCGCGGCCTGGCGAAATTCTGGCTCCAAACCATCCGGCCCGCCGATGATGAGGGCGACATCATCACCCGCCAACTGCCAGTTTTGCAGGCGCTCGGCCAGCGCCTTGGTGCTCAGGCTGGTTCCGCGCTCGTCCAGTACGACGACACGGGTTGCGCGTGGGATAACCGCCTCAATACGCTTGCGCTCTGCGGCGTAGAGGGTCGCCAGGGTTTTAGAGCCGCGTGGCTCGGTTTTGACGGTTTTAAGCTCCACCTTCAGCTCGGGCGGAAAGCGCTTGGCGTAGTCGTCCCAGGCGGCC
>CAZMMM010000374.1:0-2416 GCA_964567385.1 uncultured Comamonas sp. | reverse complement strand
CCAGGATGTTGGCCAGCACGGTTTGGTATGCGCCCTGCGCCTTGTCGGGCAGGCCGCTGTTGAGCTGTACATGGTTGGCCTGGGCATTGAGCTGGCAGGCGGTGACGGCATCGGGGTCAATATCTACCGCGTCAATATCCTGCGCACCAAACTTGGCCGCACCAATAGCCAAGATGCCCGAGCCACAGCCGTAGTCCAGCACCCGCCCCAGGCTGCCCGCTGGCTGGCGTGCAATCCAGCGCAGGCACATGCGGGTGGTGGGGTGCGTGCCCGTGCCAAAGGCCAGGCCGGGATCCAGGCGGATGCTGATTTTGGCGGCCTCGGGCAGCTCGTGCCAGGTGGGCACAATCCAGAATTCGGGGGTGATGTCCACAGGCTGGAATTGCGATTGCGTCAGGCGTACCCAGTCTTGCTGCTCTAGCACCTGTATGCCCAGCACCTGGCAATCGCCAAAGAAGTCTTGCTGTGGCAAAAGCTGCGCCGCCTCATCTGCCTGGGGGCGCTCTTGGAATAGGGCGGTGATGCGGCTGCGGTTCCAGCCGTCTTTGGGGGCGGGCATTCCCGGCTCGCCAAACAGGGCTTGCTCGGCATCGGTATGCGCGTCCATGTCTTCTACAGAGACGCTCAGGGCCGCCAGCTCTTCTAAAGCATCGCTGACGATTTCTACCCGCTCTTGGGGACACATTAAAACCAGTTCAAACATCTCTTTATCCACGCCCCGCTGCGGGGCAAAACCTAAACAACAATAAAAAAGGCCAGCTTCCGGTGATGCAGAAGCCAGCCCTTGACCTGTTACGACGAATCGGCTTGCGGCCTTTGGCGTAGAACCTATGCGTGTTCTTAGCGCTTGCGTTTATCCAGCCACTGCTCCAGGTAGTGGATGTTGGTGCCGCCCTCAGCAAAACCGGCATCGACCATCAGCTCCTGGTGCAGGGGCACGTTGGTTTTAATGCCTTCCACCACTACCTCAGACAGGGCGGTACGCATACGTGCCAGAGCCTGCTCGCGGGTGTCGCCATAGACGATGATTTTGCCAATCATGGAGTCGTAATTGGGCGGCACAAAGTAGTTGTTGTACACGTGCGAGTCCACGCGCACCCCGGGGCCACCGGGCATATGCCACATGGTGACGCGCCCGGGCGAGGGCAGGAATTTGTAGGCATCTTCGGCGTTGATGCGGCATTCAATCGCGTGGCCACGCATTTGGCTGTTGACTTGGCGCTGGTTGAAGGGCAGTTTTTGCCCAGCGGCCACCATGATTTGGGTTTTCACGATGTCAATGCCGGTAATCACCTCGGTAATCGGGTGCTCCACCTGCACACGGGTGTTCATCTCGATGAAGTAGAACTCGCCGTTTTCGTACAAAAACTCAAACGTACCTGCACCGCGATAGCCGATTTTTTTACAGGCGGTGACGCAGCGCTCGCCAATTTTTTCAATCAGGCGGCGGGGAATGCCCGGCGCAGGCGCTTCTTCAATCACCTTTTGGTGGCGGCGCTGCATGGAGCAGTCACGCTCACCCAGATAAACCGCGTTTTTGTGTTTATCCGCCATGATTTGGATTTCCACGTGGCGCGGGTTTTGCAGGTATTTTTCCATGTACACGGAAGGGTTGCCAAAAGCTACCTGCGCCTCTGCCTTGGTCATTTGCACGGCGTTAATCAGGGCGGCTTCTGTGTGCACCACGCGCATACCGCGCCCGCCGCCACCGCCTGCGGCTTTCACAATCACGGGGTAGCCAATGCCCTTGGCAATGCGGCGGATTTGTGCGGGGTCGTCAGGCAACTCGCCATCAGAGCCGGGTACACAGGGTACGCCGGCCTTAATCATGGCCTGCTTGGCCGACACCTTGTCGCCCATGATGCGGATGGATTCTGCCGTGGGGCCGATGAACTGGAAGCCGCTTTGCTCCACACGTTCGGCAAAGTCAGCGTTTTCGGCCAGAAAGCCATAGCCGGGGTGGATGGCTTCAGCGTCGGTGACTTCGGCTGCCGAAATCAGCGCCGGCATATTCAAATAGCTTTGTGGCGAAGGGGCGGGGCCGATGCACACAGCCTCGTCAGCCAGTTTGACGTATTTGGCATCGCGGTCGGCCTCGGAATAAACCATGACGGCCTTAATGCCCATTTCACGGCAAGCGCGCTGGATGCGCAGGGCGATTTCACCCCGGTTGGCAACCAAAATTTTCTTAAACATGGGAAAACTCCTCGTTGTTCGGCGCTTGCCGCTGGGGCCTGGCAAGCGCAATGGATTGGATGATGGGTTGTGCCAGCGGGCAGGCCCCAGTTATCACTCAATCACGAACAGCGGTTGGCCGTATTCCACGGCTTGGCCGTTTTCGGCCATGATGCGTTTGACGGTGCCTGATTTGTCGGCCTCGATCTCGTTCAAGATTTTCATGGCCTCGATGATGCAC
>CAZMMM010000373.1:853-2422 GCA_964567385.1 uncultured Comamonas sp. | reverse complement strand
TGGGCACGGGCAGTTGCACACCGCCCATGCCGCCAAAGTAGCGGTACAGGGGCAGACCCGCTTCTTCAGCCGCAGCGCGGGCAACCGCCATGGACACGGCCAGCATGGCGTTAGCGCCCAGGCGCGATTTGTTGTCGGTGCCGTCCAGCTCAATCATGGTTTTGTCCAGGAAGGCTTGCTCAGAAGCGTCCAAGCCAATCACCGCTTGGGCAATTTCATTGTTGATGTTGCCCACCGCCTTGAGCACACCTTTGCCCAGGTAGCGGGCTTTGTCGCCGTCGCGCAGCTCAATGGCTTCGCGGCTGCCGGTGGATGCGCCCGAGGGCACAGCAGCGCGACCCAGCACGCCAGACTCCAGCAGCACGTCGCATTCAACGGTGGGGTTGCCACGGCTATCCAAAACTTCGCGGCCTACGATGTCAACAATTGCACTCATGAAGATTCCTTTAAGGTTCAAAAAATGGGGGGAGTAACTGAGGGGGAACGGAGGGGTAGCAGGCGCTGGTCAGGCGGAAAAGTCGTTTTCCAGAAAACCGTTTTTCTTGGTGATGGCATCCAGCTCCACCAGGGTGGAAAGCAGAGAGCGCATGTGCTTGAGCGGCACGGCGTTGGGGCCGTCTGACCAAGCCTCGGCGGGCTGGGGGTGGGTTTCCATAAACAGCCCCGCCACGCCTACGCCCACGGCAGCACGTGCCAGCACGGGCACCATCTCCCGCGCGCCGCCGCTGGCTGCGCCCAGGCCGCCGGGCTTTTGTACGGAGTGGGTCACGTCAAATACCACGGGCGCACCGCTATTGCGCATCTCGGCCAGGCTGGTCATGTCGGCCACCAGGTTGTTGTAGCCAAAGCTCACGCCGCGCTCGCAGGCCAGGAAGCGGTCGGCGGACAAACCCACCTCCTGCGCAGCAGCGCGGGCTTTGTCGATGACGTTTTTCATATCCCAAGGCGCAAGAAACTGGCCTTTTTTGATATTCACCGGCTTGCCCGATTGCGCCACAGCGCGGATAAAGTCGGTCTGGCGGCATAGAAAGGCCGGGGTTTGCAGCACGTCCACCACGCTGGCCACCTCGGCTACCTGGGCGGCTTCGTGTACATCGGTGAGGATGGGCAGTTGCAACTGGCTGCGCACTGCGTCCAGAATTTTTAGCCCCGCATCCAAGCCCACGCCGCGCTGGCTGCTGCCCGAGGAGCGGTTGGCCTTGTCAAACGAGCCTTTGTAAATCAGCGCAATGCCCAAAGCCGCACAGATTTCCTTGAGCTGGCCGGCCACGTCCAGCGACATTTGCAGCCCTTCAATGGAGCAAGTGCCCGCAATCAGAAAAAATGGCTGCTCCAGCCCCACCTCAAAACCGCATAACTGCATACGCCTACCTTCGCCTTTTTTCGCTTTTTTTCAGACGGCTCAAGCCTTGCTCGGATGCTGGTGCGCAATGGCTGCCGCCACAAAAGCATTGAACAAGGGATGACCGCCCCAGGGGGTGGATTGGAATTCGGGGTGGAACTGCACGCCCACAAACCAGGGATGAACGCTTTGCGGCAGTTCGATAATTTCGGTAAGCTGTTCAGTTT
>CAZMMM010000373.1:0-843 GCA_964567385.1 uncultured Comamonas sp. | reverse complement strand
AAATCACTAAGCCAGCTTCGCGCAGGCGCTCCAGGTAGGCCACATTGGCCTCGTAGCGGTGGCGGTGGCGCTCGGTAACGGTGTCGCCGTAAATGCGGTGCGCCAAAGTGCCGGGCTGCACATCCGCCGTTTGTGCGCCCAGGCGCATGGTGCCGCCCATATCGGCTTGCTGGCTGCGCTGTTGCAGCTTGCCGTCTGCATCTTGCCATTCGGTAATCAGGGCGATGACGGGGTGGGGGGTGTCTGGCTCAAACTCGGTAGAGTTGGCTTGCGCCAGCCCCAGCACATTGCGCGCATATTCGATGGTGGCTACCTGCATCCCCAGGCAAATGCCCAGGTAGGGAATGCCTTGCTCGCGGGCGTATTGGGCGGTGGTGATTTTGCCCTCCACGCCGCGCTCGCCAAAGCCGCCGGGAACCAGAATGGCGTGGTAGCGGCCAAGCTGCTGCTGGGCGCTTTCGGGGGTGATGGCTTCGGAGTCGATATGGTCAATCTGCACGCGCACATGGTTTTGCATACCAGCGTGTTTGAGCGCCTCGTTCACCGATTTGTAGGCATCTGACAGTTCTACATACTTGCCCACCATTGCCACGCGCAGCTCGCCCTGGGGGTTTTCGCTTTCGCGCACCAGGTCGTCCCAGCGCTTGAGGTTAGTGGGCTTGGTGTTCAGGCGCAGCTTGTCGCAGACCAGGCCGTCCAGCCCCTGCTCGTGCAGCATACGGGGCACTTTGTAGATGGTGTCCACATCCCACATGCTAATCACGCCCCACTCCTGCACATTGGTGAAGAGGGAGATTTTCGCCCGCTCATCCGCAGGCACACTGTGCTTGGCGCGGCAGAGCA
>CAZMMM010000372.1:0-2422 GCA_964567385.1 uncultured Comamonas sp. | reverse complement strand
CAGGCGGCGCACGTCGATGCCATCCAGTTGAATGCTGCCCTCGGTCACGTCATAGAAGCGGTTGATGAGGTTGACCAGGGTGGACTTGCCCGAGCCGCTATGCCCCACCAAACCAATCATCTCGCCCGGGCGAATCTCCAGGTTGAGCTGGCGAATCACCTGCCGGCTGCCGTAGCGAAAGCCCACATCCTGCAGGCGAATTGCGCCCCGCACCGGTTGCGGCAGGGGCACAGGGTTGGCTGGCTCGGGCACGCTGCTGACTTGGTCAAGCACATCAAAAATGCGCTTGGCCCCGGCAGCGGCTTTTTGCGTGATGTTGACGATGCGGCTCATGGCATCCAGCCGCGTATAAAAGCGCCCAATATAGGCAATAAAGGCGGCCAGTACGCCCACGGTAATCTGGTCTTGCGCCACCAGCCAGATGCCAAAGGCCCAGACGATGAGCAGGCCAATTTCCGTCATCAGCCCCACCGTAGGGGAGAACAGCGCCCAGACCTTGTTTACGCGGTCGTTGGCTTCCAGGTTGCGGCGGTTGGCAGCGCGAAAACGCTCCATCTCACGCGCCTCCTGGGCAAAGGCTTTCACCACGCGCACGCCGGGGATGGTGTCGGACAGCACATTGGTCACTTCCGCCCAAACGCGGCTGACGCGCTCAAAGCCCACACTCAGGCGGCTGCGCACCTTTTGCACCAGCCAGACGATAAAGGGCAGGGGAACCAGCGTCACCAGCGCCAGCCAGGGGTTGATGCTGAACAGAATCGCCGCCGTCATCAGCACCATGATGATGTCGGTCATAAAGTCCAGCGCGTGCAGCGACAGGAAGAGGTTGATGCGGTCGGTGTCAGAGCTGATGCGGCTCATCAAATCCCCCGTGCGCTTGCTGCCAAAGTATTCCAGCGACTGGCCCAGCATGTGGGCGTAGGTGGTGGTGCGCATATCGGCCCCAATGCGCTCAGACACCTTGGCCATGGTCCAGGTGCGCGCCCAGCCCAAGCCCCAGGCGGCCAGGGCCGATGCCAGCAGCCCGCCCAGGTACAGCGCCACCAGACTGGGGTCTATGGGCTGGCCGCTTTTTTGATAGGGGATGAGGATGTCATCCATGATGGGAATGGTCAGATAGGGCGGAACCAAGGTGGCCGCCGTGGCCAGCAGCGTCAGCACAAAACCCAGTAGCAGCATGCCTTTGTAGGGCTTGGCAAAGCGCCCCACGCGCAGCAGTACCCAGGTGGAGGGCTTGGCCGCAGGCTGGCGGGCGCAGGCGGGGCAGTCCTGGCTGTCGGGGGGCAGAGGTTCGCCACAGGCTTCGCAGCAAGCGCCCTCTTGTGCTGGTGCGGCCTGGTGCAGATGGCCAGCGGCCAGGGCATCACGCAGGGTGTTATAGCGCAGCAGCAGGCGCAGGGCATCGGCCTGATGGGTCAGCGTAAAGCGCCACAGCGCCAGGCGCTGGCTGGGGTCGTGCAGGGCCAGGCTGCCAACGCCGGCATGGTCGTTCAATTGCAGTTGCAGCCCCGCTTGCAGGGGCCAGCTTTGCCAGCCTTGGGTGCTGCTCCAGGCCAGCAGGCGCTGGTCAGTGAGCAATAAGGCGGCCTGGGTGAAGTGCAAATCTGCCGTCAAGTCAACCAAGAGCTGGGCTTGTACGTTTTCTTGGGGTGCCAGCGGCGGTTGCAGTGCAGAAAGGAAGTGGTGCTGTAGAGCTTGCATGGTGATGAATAAGCGGCCTTGCCCCATCTCGGAAGTGAATGAAGTGGCAGGGCGGCCCCTAGATAACGCAGCACTTTGCATTTTGGCTGACACAAGAGAACTACGCCCATGAACCCGTCCCTGCCATCCTTGCCGCCCCTGCCTTTTGCCGACATTCAACTCCTGCGCATCACCTATCTGCGCGGCCCTAGCATCTGGACTTACCGCCCCGTGCTAGAGGTCTGGCTAGACCTGGGTGCGCTAGAGGATTACCCCTCCAACACCCTGCCCGGTTTTAACCAGCGCCTGGGCGAATGGCTGCCCGGCTTGGTTGAGCACCATTGCGGCGTGGGCTATCGCGGCGGCTTCAATGAGCGCCTGCAAGACGGCACCTGGTGCGGCCATGTGCTGGAGCACATCATCATCGAGCTGCTGACGCTGGCGGGCATGGCAGCGGAGTTTGGCCAAACCCGCAGCGTGCGCCAGCGCGGGGTGTACCGCATGGTGTTTCGCTGCCCTGAAGAGTCGGTAGCGCGTGAGGCTTTGCGCCAAGGTCATGCCCTCCTCATGGCGGCCATCAACCACCAGCCGTTTGATGTGCAAGCCGCCGTCAGCCGCATTGCCCAAGCCATTGAGGCGCGCTACCTTGGCCCCGGCACTGCCAGCATCGTGCATGCGGCGGGGCAGCGGCGCATACCCTTCATACGCCTCAATGACGGCAATCTGGTGCAGCTAGGCTATG
>CAZMMM010000371.1:0-2449 GCA_964567385.1 uncultured Comamonas sp. | reverse complement strand
CAACGCTACCTACCGCTGGGCGCTGACGTTTGATGAGAGGGTGTCTGACCTGGTACTGGCCGGCGATTTAGAGCTGCTGACGCAGTTCCAGCAATGGGGCGATATGGCGGAAATCTCCCACCCCACGCATGAGCATTTTCTGCCTTTTCTGTACGCCGCTGGGGCGGTGCAGGCGGGCGATAGGCCGAGGTTTTTTAACGCGGGGTTTCAGGCCGCGTCTATCTCTATGCGCTCGGTGATTTGGGAGCCTGCTGTCTAAGCGCTAGCGCCGCCCGCGCTGCATGATGGCGGTTCCCAGGACGGCCAGGCCGCCGCCTAGCAGCAGGCTGGTATCCAGCCGCTCGCCCAGCCACAGGGCAGACAGGGCAACGCCCACCACTGGCACTACGGTGATATAGCCCGCTGCCGCGCCCGCGCCCAATACCTTCACCCCGTCGAAAAACCAGGCATAGGCTACGGCGGTACTCGCCCAGGCCATAAACAGCAGCGCTAGCCAGGCTTGGCCGCTGCTTTGTGGCAGCGCAGAAAAACCGGTGCTGCCTTCCACCCACAGGCTGGCTAGTAGCAGCATGATTGCGCCCATAGCGGCAGTGACTGCGGTGGTGGAGAGGGCATCCACCCCCGTTAGCATCTGGCGGCCAATCAGGGTGTAGGCCACCCAGCAGGCCACGCAGCCCAGAATAAGTAGCTCGCCAATCCCCAGCTCACCGCGCAGCAGGTTCAGCGGCTGCCCTTGGCTGATAACCCACACCGCACCGCAAGCGGCCAAGGCCATGCCGCTGATGATGGTGGCGTTTAGCCGCTCTTTGAATAGCCAGCTGGCCAGCAAGAGGGTGACGACCGGGTTCAGGGTGATGAGTAGCGCCGCTTTGCCCGCTGGCAGGTATTGCAGCCCAGAGAGGAAGAAGCTGGCATAACCAAACACCCCAGTAGCTGCTGCGGTGGCCATGCCCAGCCAGCGCTGGCGCGACCAGTTGCGTAAATGGCCAAAGCCGCCGCTGTGCATCATCCACGGCAGCAGTATCAGCAGCGCCAGAAAAAAGCGCAGGCTAGAAGCGGCCAGCGGTGGCATGGCCTGCGCCACCACGCGCCCAGCGGGCCAGGATGCGCCCCATAGTAGGGTCATGCCCACTAGGCGCAGGTGTGAGCCGAACAAGCCATCGCCCAAGGGCGATAGGGTAGGGGTGGAGGGGCGCGACACTCAGGCCACACCCTTGCTGTGCTGGGGAAATTGCGCCAGAAAATGCGCCACCTTGGGCGCAACTACCCAAGTGCAATAGCCCTGCTGGGGGTTGTGTGCAAAGTAGTCTTGGTGCCAATCTTCAGCAGGCCAGAAGCGTTGCAGGGGGGCGACCTCCGTCACTGCTGCTGCGCCTAGGGGCTGCGCTTGGTTGTAAACAGCCAGCGCAGCCTGGGCGGTGGCCAAGTCTTGGGCATTGTCGGTATAGATGGCGCTGCGGTATTGCGTGCCCACGTCGCTGCCCTGGCGGTTGATGGTGGTGGGGTCGTGTGTGGCGAAAAAAATCTCTAGCAGCGCAGCTAGGCTGACCTGCTGGGGGTGGTAGCGCACGGCAATGACTTCGGCATGGCCGGTGTTACCGGTACAGATGTCGTCATAGCTGGGGTTTTCTGTATGGCCGTTGGCATAGCCGCTTTGCACTTGCAGAACACCACGCACGCGGGTAAAGACTGCCTCGGTACACCAAAAACAGCCACCGCCCAGATAAACCGTGGCTAGGGGTGGGGGGGCGGGTTGCTGGGCTGTGGCAGTGGGTTTCATGGCGAGGGCTTTAGAAGGGAGGTGGGCTTAGTTTTGCGCGCGGTCCAGGGCTTCCACAATGGCCAAGCCTGTGCGCTGCACGCCTTTGGCATTAAAACCAGGGCCGGGAATGACGGCGGGGTGGGCCAGCAGTTTTTGGCGAATGCGCTGGGCCTCTACATAGTGTGCCGGTAGTTGGGGTGGCTGGCTGACGGGGCGGGTGCTTTCGCGGTATTGCTCTACGGCGCGGGCTTGGGCGCGAACTTCTGCTTTTTCTGCTTGCTTTTGTTGCAGCATCCAACTGCCAGCCACTGCCAATAAAGCCAGCAGAACGGCCAAGACGATAGCAATGATGATCCAGGCGGAGGTTTGTTCAGAACCTGCGGGGCGAGAAGCCATGCACTACCTTTACAAAATAAAACAAAAGACAACAAGAGCGAGGGCTAGAAGTACCAAAAGGATGCTTCGGCCACAAAGGGGTATTTTAAAATCAGAGGGAAATCCCTAGGGCACTGCTGTATCAATTCCGCTGGCTAGCAAGTGTTTGTTTAGGCATTTGTTTTTTGTTGGCGAGGAAAAAATTTGGTTTTTTGTTTTTTTTGCAAAAAAATAGTGCATAATTCTACCTTTCCATAGGGGAGTCGCCAAGTTGGTTAAGGCACCGGATTTTGATTCCGGCATTCGAGGGTT
>CAZMMM010000370.1:0-2451 GCA_964567385.1 uncultured Comamonas sp. | reverse complement strand
GCTGTGGCAGACGGTGGGCAGTAGGCGGTCTTCCTCGGGGGGCAGGTGGTAGAGGTCTTTGGTCGCGGCTTCGCCGGGGTGGATTTTGTTTTCCACGCCATCCAGCCCGGCCATGAGCAGGGCGGCAAAGCCCAGGTAGGGGTTCATCAGCGGGTCGGGGAAGCGGGCTTCCACACGCCGCCCCTTGGGGTTGCTGGTGTAGGGGATGCGGATGGAGGCGGAGCGGTTTTTGGCGGAATAGGCCAGTTTGACCGGTGCTTCAAAGCCGGGAACCAGGCGCTTATAGCTGTTGGTGCCGGGGTTGGTGATGGCGTTGAGCGCCCGTGCGTGTTTGATGATGCCGCCAATGTAGTACAGCGCAAAATCTGACAAGCCTGCGTAGCCATCGCCAGCAAACAGGTTTTTGCCGTCTTTCCAAATGGATTGGTGGACGTGCATCCCCGAGCCGTTGTCGCCCGGATAGGGCTTGGGCATAAAGGTGGCGGTTTTGCCGTAGTTGTGCGCGACGTTCCAAATCACGTACTTTTGCACCTGCGTCCAGTCCGCCCGCTCTACCAGGGTGGAAAAGCGGGTTCCCAATTCGTTTTGCCCGGCACCGGCCACTTCGCGGTGCAGCACTTCGACGGGAATGCCCAGGGCTTCGAGGAGCAGCGCCATTTCAGCGCGGATGTTCTGGGTGCTATCCACCGGGGGGACGGGCAGGTAGCCGCCCCGGTTGCGTGGGCGGTGGCCTTTGTTGCCGCCTTCAATGTCTGCGCCGCTATTCCAGGGGGCTTCGTATTCTTGGATGTCGTAAAAGGTGTGGCCGGGCTGGTTGTCCCAGCGCACCCCATCGAACAGGAAAAATTCTGGCTCTGGGCCAAAAAAGGCGGTATCGCCCAGGCCGCTGGCTTTCAAATAGGCTTCAGCGCGTTTGGCAATGCTGCGTGGGTCGCGGTCGTAGGCTTTGCCTTCGCCAGGCTCCACCACATCGCACTGCATGAAGAGGGTGGCCTCTTCAAAAAACGGGTCAATATTGGCGGTGCTGGGGTCGGGCATGAGCTGCATGTCCGAGGCTTCAATGCCCTTCCAGCCGGGCATGGAAGAGCCATCAAAGGCGTGCCCTTCGGTGAACTTGTCTTCATCAAAGTGCGACAGGGGAATGGTGATGTGGTGCTCTTTGCCACGGGTGTCGGTAAAGCGCAAATCGACGAACTTGACTGCATAGTCGTTCAGCATTTGCATCACATCGTCAATGGTCTTGGCCATGAAAAATTACTCCGTTACTCCGATTGCGGGGGGTGTTTGGTTCTAAGGAGGTTAAATGTTGCGCTGCAGCATCGGCCCTAATTTTGCACCATAGGCTTGCACGCCGCTGAGTAAATCAGGCCAGGCGGCTTCTACGGCGCTGGCCAAGCCTTTGACCCCCAGTTCAATATGCAGGCCGTATTCGGGGTGGTCCACGCTGGGCAGGCTGAACACTTTAATCAGGGGGTGGGCGGCCTCAATCGTCTCCATCAACGGGGTGAGGGCGGATTCCTGGGCGGTAAATAAAATGACGGAGCGCTCGGCGTAGGACTGCGGGCGCTGCATATCGCGGTGGTGGTGGTCTAGCGCCCACTCCACCATGGGCCAGGCCATCACCGGAAAGCCGGGGGTGAAATGCACCCAGCCCCCACCCGCCCCACGGCAGCTAAAGCCGGGGATGCGGTTGTAGGCGTTAGGCAGGATTTGTGCAGATTCAGGAATCACCCCCATTTGCAGGCGCTGCACGTTGTCGGGGCGCTGTGGCTCAAACACCTCGCCGCGCTCGTTGGCGATGTCCTGCATACGCTGGGTAATCAGGGCGGCGGCCTCGGGGTGCAGGTGCAGGGGCTGGCCTAGGGCTGCGCCTGCGCATTGGCGGGTGTGGTCATCCGGGGTTGCGCCAATGCCGCCAAAGCTAAACACGATGTCTGCCAAGGCAAACGCCCGGCGCAGCGCATCGGTCAGGCGCTCACGCTCATCGCCCACATACTCTGCCCAGGACAGGGTGCAGCCGCGTGCGCCCAGCAGTTCGATGAGCTTGGGCAAATGCTTGTCTTCGCGCTTGCCGGAGAGGATTTCATCACCAATGATGAGTGCGCCAAAGCGGGCGCTGGTGGGGGGGGCAGCAGTCGTCATAGGGCAAAGGGGAGAAAAAGGCCGTGCTCAGAGAAAAAGGGGGCTAAACGCAAAAACCGCACAGCGATAGGGCTGTACGGTTTGGGGGACTGGGTTTAGGCGGTGGCGCTATGACGCTCTGCCGCTTCCAGTGTGTTGACCAGTAGCATGGTGATGGTCATGGGGCCAACACCGCCGGGTACGGGGGTGATATGGCCTGCGACGGCCTTGCAGCCGTCATAGTCCACATCGCCGCAGAGTTTGCCGGCATCGTCGCGGTTCATGCCCACGTCAATCACCACGGCGCCGGGCTTGAGCATGTCGGCGGTG
>CAZMMM010000369.1:0-2451 GCA_964567385.1 uncultured Comamonas sp. | reverse complement strand
TTGCTGGTGGCGTACACCAGCACGTTGGGCGTGGCGGCGCTGACCGAGCCGTCCAAAATGGACTTCATGGCTTTGTAGCCCGGCTCGCCTTCCTCAAAACTGAGGTCATCGCAGTAGATGATGAATTTCTCGGGCCGTGCAGCCACCACTTCCACAATATCGGGCAGGTCGGTCAGGTCTTGTTTGTCCACCTCAATCAGGCGCAAGCCCTGCGGGGCAAAAGCATGCAGACAGGCACGAATCAGCGAGGATTTACCAGTGCCGCGTGCACCCGTTAGCAGCACATTATTGGCCGTCTTGCCTTGCACAAATTGCTCGGTGTTACGGGCAATTTTTTCTTTTTGCGGTTCAATATTCTGCAAGTCAGAAAGCTGCATAGCACCCACATGGCGCACTGGTTCCAGCACACCGCAGCCGTTGGCACGTTTACGGTAGCGCCAGGCAATCGCAGCACTCCAATCAGCGGGGGCTTGCAGGGGCTGGGGCAGCACTGATTCAATGCGCTGCATGAGTTGCTCGGCTCGGGCAACCAGGCGCTCCAGCGGGGAAAAATCAAGTTCAGACATGGCTTCAGGAACGGTAATCGGCGTTAATGGTCACGTAGTCGTGGCTAAAGTCACAAGTCCACACCGTCTGGCTAGCGTTGCCACGCCCCAGGCTGACGCGCACCGTGATTTCCGCTTGCTGCATGACGCGCTGGCCATCGGCCTCTTGGTAGTTGGGGTTGCGCCCGCCTTGGGTAACAACGTGCACATCGTCCAGAAACAGCTCAATCTGGGTCTGGTCCAAGTCGGCAATGCCGGCGTAGCCCACAGCAGCCAGAATGCGGCCCAAGTTGGGGTCGCTGGCGTAGAAGGCGGTTTTTACCAGGGGGGAGTGGGCAATGGCATAGGCCACTAAGCGGCATTCTTCCTCGGTCTTGCCACCATCGACCTGCACGGTGATGAACTTGGTTGCGCCCTCACCATCACGCACGATGGCCTGGGCCAATAGGCGGCACACATCCAGTAGGGCCGCTTTAAGCATCTGGGCATCAGCGCTGGCCCAGTCGGTAATTGGGGGATTGCCTGCCTGATGGGTGGCAATCACAACAAAGGAGTCATTGGTAGAAGTGTCGCCATCAATCGTCACGCGGTTAAACGACCCTGCGGCCAGCTCCATGGCCAAGGCTTGCAATAGAGCGGGAGCAATGGCTGCATCCGTGGCGACAAAGCCCAGCATGGTGGCCATATTGGGGCGAATCATGCCCGCGCCTTTGCTGATGCCGGTCACGGTCACCGTCTTGCCGCCCAACTGCACCTGGCGGCTATAGGCCTTGGGCTGGGTGTCGGTCGTCATGATGCCCTCGCCCGCTGCCAGCCAGTTGTCCGCTTGGGCATTGGCCAGGGCTGCTGGCAAAGCGGCGGTAATACGCTCCACCGGCAGTGGCTCCATGATGACGCCGGTAGAAAACGGCAGGATTTGCGTAGCAGCCACACCCAATTGCTCGGCCAAGGCGGCGCAGGTGGCGTGGGTGCGGGCCAGACCATCAGCCCCCGTGCCTGCATTGGCATTGCCCGTATTGACTACCAGTGCGCGAATCCCAGCCCCTGCTGCCAGATGCTCCCGGCACACTTGCACGGGCGCAGCGCAGTAACGGTTTTGCGTGAACACGCCAGCCACGCTGGCAGCTTCATCGAGCAGGAAAACCGTTAGGTCTTTGCGACCCGCTTTACGGACTCCTGCCTCGGTAACACCGATACGCACACCAGGGACAGGATGCAAGTCTTGGGCTTGCGGCAAGGGAAGATTGACGGGCATGACGCGTCCTTTAAAAACAACAGAACCAACAGGGCAAAGGCGCATTATGGACTGTGCCAGCCCCAGCCAAAACCATCAAAAAACGGGCCGCAGCCCGTTTTTTGCAACATGTTTGCAATTTCAGCGCTGCATCAGGACAGCTTGCCGTGGCATTGCTTGAACTTCTTGCCGCTGCCGCAGGGGCAGGGGTCGTTACGGCCCACGCGCGCACCAGGGGGCAGGGGCAGGCTTTCAGGGCTGTCGCTCTTGTCACCATCGGCGCTGGCGTATTGCATGCCCGGGATATGCCCGGCACGGTGCTCGATATTTTCGGCAGCTTCTTCCAGCGCCTCAGGCTCGCGGATGCGCACGGTCAGCAGCACGCGGGTGACTTCATTTTTCACCGCATCAATCATCTGGCTGAACAGCTCGAAGGCTTCGCGCTTGTATTCCTGCTTGGGTTGCTTCTGGGCAAAGCCGCGCAGGTGGATGCCCTGGCGCAGATAGTCCAGGGCCGAGAGGTGGTCGCGCCAGTTGGTATCAAAGCTTTGCAGTAGCACCGCCCGCTGGAAGTGGGTGAACTGCTCGCGCCCGGCCAGCTCCAGCTTGCTGGCGTACAAGGCCTGGGCCGCTTCCTGGGACAGCTCCAGAATATCTTCGTCGCTAATGCTT
>CAZMMM010000368.1:0-2451 GCA_964567385.1 uncultured Comamonas sp. | reverse complement strand
AGTACTACGCCGGTCGCCCCGTGATTGAGCGTATTGAGCGCGTTAGCCGCCCTGGCCTGCGCGTGTACAAAGGTCGTAACGCAATCCCTCAAGTCATGAACGGCTTGGGTGTGGCCATCGTGACCACCCCCAAAGGCGTGATGACTGACCGCAAAGCACGTGCTACCGGCGTCGGTGGCGAAGTGCTGTGCTATGTGGCTTAACCGAGCATCGAAGGAGAAACACTGAAATGTCTCGTATAGCAAAAGCAAGCGTTGCCATTCCCGCTGGTGTGGAAGTGGCTCTGAGCGCTGACAACATCAAGGTCAAAGGCAAGGGCGGTGATCTGACCCTGGCTATCAACCCCTTGGTCGCAATCAGCAATGACGATGGCAAGCTATCGTTTGCCCCTGCCGACAACTCGCGCAATGCCGCCGCCTTGGCTGGCACCTTCCGCCAGTTGGTGAACAACATGGTTGTTGGCGTGACCGATGGTTTCGAGAAAAAGCTGACCCTGATTGGTGTGGGTTTCCGTGCAGCTGCCAATGGCAACAAGCTGAACATGAACCTGGGCTTCTCTCACCCCGTGGACTTTGAAATGCCCGCTGGCATCACCGTGGTTTGCCCCACCCCCACCGAAGTGGTGGTCAAGGGTGCTGACCGCCAGGCCGTGGGTCAGTTGGCCGCTGAGATTCGTGCCGTGCGTCCCCCAGAGCCTTACAAAGGCAAGGGTGTACGCTACGCCGACGAGCGGGTCGTCATCAAAGAGACCAAGAAGAAATAAGGAGCTGCATGATGTTGAACAAAAAAGAGCAGCGTCTGCGCCGTGCGCGCCAAACCCGTATTCGCATTGCCCAGCAAGGCGTTGCGCGTTTGAGTGTCAACCGTACCAATCTGCATATCTATGCCAGCGTCTTCTCCGAAGACGGCACCAAGGTGCTGGCCACCGCTTCGACCGCAGAGGCCGAAGTTCGCGCCCAATTGGGCGGTGGTGGCAAGGGCGGCAACGTTGCTGCTGCAACCCTGATTGGCAAGCGTATTGCCGAGAGGGCCAAAGCAGCTGGCGTTGAAAAAGTCGCTTTTGACCGTGCTGGTTTTGCATTCCATGGCCGTGTAAAGGCTTTGGCTGAAGCCGCTCGTGAAGCGGGTCTGCAGTTCTAAAGCGAGGCGAGATAGAAATGGCAACGAAATTTCCTCAAAGAGCCCAAGACGACGCCCGTGACGACGGCTTGCGCGAAAAAATGATTGCGGTCAACCGCGTCACCAAAGTGGTTAAGGGCGGTCGTATCCTCGGCTTTGCTGCTTTGACCGTAGTTGGTGATGGCGATGGCCGCGTAGGTATGGGTAAGGGCAAGTCCAAGGAAGTGCCCACCGCCGTGCAAAAAGGCATGGAAGAGTCCCGTCGCAACCTGATGAAGGTGTCTTTGAAAGACGGCACCATCTACCACAGCGTGATTGGCCAGCACGGCGCAGCCCGTGTGGAGCTGCACCCCGCCCCTCAAGGTACCGGCATCATTGCTGGTGGCCCCATGCGTGCGGTGTTCGAGGTATTGGGCGTGACTGATATCGTGGCCAAGAGCCATGGCTCTTCCAACCCTTACAACATGGTGCGCGCCACTTTGGATGCCCTGAAAAAGGGTAACACCCCCGCTGAGATTGCTGCCAAGCGCGGCAAATCGGTGGAAGACCTGTTTGCCTGATTGGAGGGTCGCACATGACAACACAACAAACCATCAAAGTGCAGTTGGTTCGTAGCCCCATCGGTACCAAAGAGTCGCATCGTGCAACGGTGCGCGGCCTGGGTTTGCGCAAGCTCAACAGCATCAGCGAACTGAAGGACTCTCCCGAGGTGCGCGGCATGATTAACAAAATCGCCTACTTGGTGAAAGTGCTGTAAAGGATTGATGATGCAACTCAATACCATCCAGCCCGCAGAAGGCGCCAAGCACGCCAAGCGCCGCGTTGGTCGCGGCATGGGCTCTGGCCACGGTAAAACTGCTGGTCGTGGCCACAAGGGCCAAAAGTCACGCTCTGGCGGCTACCACAAGGTAGGCTTTGAGGGCGGTCAAATGCCCTTGCAGCGTCGCCTGCCCAAGCGCGGTTTCAAGTCTCAGACCCTGAAGTACAACGCCGAGGTCACTCTGCGTACTTTGGAACAGCTGGGCTTGGCTGAAGTCGATCTGGCCATTTTGAAGCAAGCCGGTGTAGTGCCTGCCATTGCTAAAGTGGTCAAAGTGATTAAGCGCGGTGAGCTGACCAAGGCGGTTAAGCTTTCTGGCATCGGTGCAACTGCTGGCGCAAAAGCGGCTATTGAAGCTGCTGGCGGCGCAGTCGCCTAACTACTGAAAGAAGGCATTCGTGGCTACTAGCGCAGCACAAATGGCAAAGACCGGAAAATACGGAGACCTCAGTCGCCGTTTGGTTTTCTTGCTGCTGGCGCTGGTCGTGTACCGCATTGGGGCGCATATCCCC
>CAZMMM010000367.1:0-2468 GCA_964567385.1 uncultured Comamonas sp. | reverse complement strand
CCACACCACCCTGGGCAAGCTGGGCGAATTTGCCACCCAGCACAAAACCAGCATGTTTGGCGCACTGTTCAGCCAGATGCTGCCCGCCGTGCTGCCCAAAAAAGCACTGGAAGGCTTGCTGGAATTTGGCCGCAGCGTGAACGACCAGGAATACCGCGCCCGCCACACCCTGGGGCACGAGGCCAGCCGCAGCTTTTTGCTGGACTGGCTGCAAGAACTGGGCTACGAGCAATACCTGTACGACAGCGAAGACAGCGAAACCGTAGCCGCCGCCCGCTGGAGCAATGTGCTGGAGTTCTGCGACTGGATGGCGCAACGCGCAGGCGGTCAAATTGAAGATGCCGCTGGCACTACCACCCAAACTGCCGTCAAAAGCCTGCTGGAAGTGGCGCAGAACATCGCCCTGCTATCAACCATCTCTGAGCGCGAGCAAGACCAGGATATGGTGGTGCTCTCTACCCTGCACGCCAGCAAGGGGCTGGAATGGCCGCATGTGCAACTGGTGGGCGTAACCGAAGGCATGCTGCCCTTCAAGCTTGACGATGACGATGGCCGCCAGCAAAAGGTCAGTGAAGACATCGCCGCCCGCCTGCAAGAAGAGCGCCGCCTGATGTATGTCGGCATCACCCGCGCCCAGCGCAGCCTGATAGTCAGCTGGACCAAGCGCCGCAAAAAAGGCCGCGACACCGTGCAATGCCAGCCCAGCCGCTTTATTGCCGAGATGCAGCTCAGCGCCGCCACCGCCCGCGAAGACCCCCGCGAAAAACTGCGCAAACTGCGCGAAGAATTTGCCGCCCGCGCTGCTGCACGCAATAGCGCTTAACCCCTGCAATACCCATTGATTGCCATGCGCAGTGGGCCTGCTGCACAATAGCGCGTTGCCGCAAACGCAGCGGCAACATTGGTTTTCCCCTCTTCCTCCACAGTTAGCCTTGGGCAGCCCCGTCTAGTATTGGGCTTCCGAGGTTTTCTTCCATGCAACTGCAATACCAGCTCAAAGCCGGCCACTACTACCTGTACGACATGCGCGACAAGCCCAGCGCAGTCACGGGTGAGCGCCGCTTTAAGCTGAAAACAGAATTACTCGCCATCGCCTTTGATGCCCACTCGGGCGAGCTGCACCAGCACGGCAGCCCTGTGCGCATCCAGTCCTGGGCCACCACCAAGCGCCGCCGCCTGCGTGCCGCTGGCCTGTGGCAAGAGGCGGCAGACCTGGTGGTAATTACTGGCCCTTTTCCGGTGGATGAGATCAATAAGTGCCTGCTGATTAAGGGCTATTGCCGCCGCCTGTGGCAGCGTCTAGCCACCCTACCCCACGGCAAACTACAAGCCTGGAGCCGCCAGCAACGCGCGCGCAAATGGGCGGCTTAAACAAGCCCTAAGCGCAAGGCCAAATCACACAACACCCCGGTTCGCAAAGCGCCCAAGCTGCGCTGCATTTGCTGCGCTGGCAGCTGGGTGAACAAAGCCTCCAGCACGGCCAGGCCGCCTGCCAGCATGGGGCGGCGCTCTGCACGCAAGCCAGGTAGCCTGAGGTCTTGCATACGCTCAGCGGCAAGTAATTGGCTGCGCAGCCACTGCACATCCTCCCAGGCAATCAAGTCAGTGCTTTTGCCATGGGCAGGCAGCACCTCGCACACCGCGTTGACCGTGCCAGCAGAAACATAAATCTCATCCCAGCCCAGGCTTTGGAATTGGTGCAACTGAGAGGCAAAACACTCACCAGCAGCAGCCACAGCCACCTGGTAAGCCTGCGGCGTTAACACCCCTTCGGGGAAGAATGCCTGGCTCCAGCCCGCACTTCCCACTGCAAAAGAAGCGAGCAATTGTGCCTGCCCACCCTGCCCCAAAGCCCACTCAGTGGAGCGCCCGCCAATATCCATCACCAAGCGCCGAGCCTGGCTAGCTGGCAAGCGGCTGGCAACACCCAGGTACATCAAGCGGGCCTCTTCCTCACCACTAATTAACTCCAGTGGATAGCCCAGCAGCTGTGATGCCCGCTCCAAAAACACCTGTTGATTGCTCGCCTGGCGCAGGGTTTGCGTGGCTACAGCGCGCACATGGCGCACATGAAACTGGCGCAGGCACTGCCCAAAGCCAGCCAAGCAATCCCAGCCATCTTGCATGGCTTGGGCGCTCAAACTGCCGTCGGCCTGCAGGCTTGCCCCCTGCTGCAAGGTCTGCTTGAGATAGCGCACCGTCACAAACCCCTGGGCTTTGGCCCGCACAATCTCCAGCCGAAAGCTGTTGGAGCCAACATCCACCACCGCCAGCAAACCTGTTTGAGACATTGGACGCACACCTGTTGTGATTGGAGAAAAAAAGCCCATTGTAAAAGCCCGTGCCCACAGTGCCAGCTTGCATCACTGAAGCGCAAGCCTAAAAAGCCGTGCCCAGCGTATCAGGCACAAAAAAAGGGCTTGTATTGCTACAAGCCCTTTGATGTGTGGTTGCGAGGGAAGGATTTG
>CAZMMM010000366.1:0-2479 GCA_964567385.1 uncultured Comamonas sp. | reverse complement strand
ATGGCTTGCACGGCGCTAAACCACGGGGCCAGTTGTTCACGTAGCAGGCTTGATTGTTTGGGCTTCACGGATGGTAGGGCGTTACCGACTGCGCGGGCGGTGGCTGGGTTGCCGTCTGGCAGGCATGGGGCCAGGTCTTCTTGCTCTAAACACCAGTTGAAAAACGCTCGCACTAGGCGGCGCGACAGGTTGGCAGATGTGGGGCGCTGCTGGGCTTCTTGTTCTGCCCATTTGGCCAGCATGGCGGCGGTGATGGTGGCTAAGGGCTTATCCATGAAGCTGTAGAGCGGGCCTGCCACGGTTAGCGCTTTGCTGCGCTTTCTGGGGAGACCAGGGGCGGTAGCTTTGCGCCAATGGTCATTGATGGTGTGCTTGCTCCAATGGGGTGTTCTGGCTTGTATGTAGCGGTGGTAAGCATCGGCAAAGGTGGTAGCGGCGGCTGCTTTGGCGGCGGCTTGGGTCTGGGCTTTGGCTAGGGCTTCGCGCTTTTGCTCTCTGGGGTCTGTGCCTTGGTCAATGAGGCGTTGTAGCTCTCTGGCCTTTTCGCGGGCATCGGGGATGCTCCAAGCGCTGGGGCTGCCTATGGTGATGCGTAGGCTCTTGCCGTTGTATATGCCTTGAAAGATGTAGGCGGGCTTGCCTGTTGGTGTGCTGCGCATCCCCAGGCCAGGGGCGGCGGTGTCCCAGATGAATGCTTGCGCCTTGTCGGGTGGGCATTTGAAGGCCGAAACCTTGGGGGCGGTGAATGTGACTTTTGCCATGTGCAGCGGGGTTTTCTTACATCGGCAGGATGTAACGGCAGATGTAAGAGAATTTCTTGATAAAAGATGTATTCCAATCAACACCGAAAAAAGGTGAATCGCCAATAAGGTATTGATTTGCAAGGATTGTATATGCTGTTTTCAACAATCATCAACATAGGCGAAAACCCATGTTGTGAGAACTCATAATCCCTTGGTCACTGGTTCGAGTCCAGTACGCCCTACCAAACAAATCAACGATTGAGGCCAGTTTTTCGGAGCTGGCCTTTTTTGTTTGTGGTGAGTGAGTCCTTCATGCATGGAAAGTTTCTCCTGCTTACAGGCCTTACTCTTGGGTAGCTCAGGTTTTCTCTACGGCCATTTTTTCAATGCTTGAACTTAGCCTAGCCTAGGACGGCTGCTGTTGCTGCACCCAATCATGCGCCACTTGGTGCAGCACAGCCAGAAATGCCTGGGCGCTGGGCGTGGGGCTGCGCTGGGTGCGCAGGCCAATGCCAATCGCCCCAAAACCAATAGTGTGTGGCAGAGGCAGTTGGGTAATGAGCTGCGCCTCCAGCCAGGACTGAGCCGCAGTACGCGGCAGCAAAGCCAGGGTGTCTGACTGGCGCAGCACACCCAAGTTGGTGAGCATAGATAGCGACTCAATGCGGTTATCGGGCAAAGGCAGTTGCAATTGCGCAAAAAACCCTTCTACCTCGGCACGCACGGCAGATTCGGGGGTGGGCACTATCCAGGGGTAGTCTTGCAAAACCGCTAACGGCCAGTCCGCTTTCAATGCCAAGGGATGGGCAGGACGCGCCACCAGCACCAGTTGTTCCTGGTACAGCGCTTGGTAGTGAATGCCCTCGCCCAATTGCTCGGGCACACGGCCTACGACCATATCTAGCTCGCCAGCGGCCAGCATGGGAAAGAGCAGGTCGTTGGTCGCCTCGCGCACGCTGATATGCACCAGCGGGTGCTGCTGCTTCATGCGGGCAATGCTTTCGGGCAGCAAGCGGGCGGAGGCCGATATCAGCGTACCCACCGCCACCTGGCCTTGCTCGCCGCTGCGCAGGGCGGTCAGCTCTTCGTCCATGGCGCGGGCATCCCCCAGTAGGGGCTGGATGCGTTGCAGCAGGCGCTGGGCGAAAAAAGTGGGATGTACGCCCCGGCTATGGCGCTCGAATAGGGGGACATCCAGCAGGCTTTCCAACTGGCTGACGATTTTGAACACATTGGGCTGGGACATGTGCAGCGCCTGCGCTGCCTTGTGCATAGAGCCCAGCACCATTACCCGCTCGAATACCAGCAACTGCTTGAACTTCAGCTCGCGCAAGCGGGCTGAAAAGCGTGGGCTGCTGCGGTCTTCGTTGGGTGGCATTCTTATCAAGCCCCCAAATACTTATTCCTCACCTCTGGCTCCGCCCTGAGCACCTCAGAGCTCCCCTGCCACACCACCTGGCCCTTTTCAATGATGTAGTGGTAATCGGCCAAAGCCAGCAGCGGCACAATATTCTTGTCAATCACCAAGATAGCCATGCCCTCGCTGCGCAGCAAGGCCAGCGCTGCCCAAATCTCCTGGCGCACCTTGGGCGATAGACCTTCTGTGGCCTCATCTAAAATCAGCAGCTCGGGGTTGGTCATCAAGGCTCGGCCAATGGCCAGCATTTGCTGCTCGCCGCCTGAGAGCTGGTTGCCAAAGTTGGCGCAGCGCTCGCCCAGGCGGGGGAAGAGCGCAT
>CAZMMM010000365.1:0-2505 GCA_964567385.1 uncultured Comamonas sp. | reverse complement strand
GTAGGTGGTGCTGCCTAAGCGTTGCGCTGCTGGGCCATACAGGGCATCTTCCACTTGAATGATCAACAGCGGCTCGCTGCGCTGGCGCAGCTTGAGCGCCTTGGCAATCACGGACGTGAACTCAGGATCAACGATGAGCGCCTTGGCCTGGCCGTGATCCAGCATAAAGGCCACGGCCTCGGGGTCCAGGCGGGTGTTGAGCGTGTTGAGCACCGCACCAGCCATGGGGATGCCGAAATGCGCCTCTACCATGGGCGGGGTATTGGGCAGGATGACGGCCACCGTGTCATTTTTGCCAATACCTGCTTGCTGCAAGGCGCTGGCCAGTTGGCGGCAGCGGGCGTAGGTCTGCGCCCAGGTCTGGCGCAAATCGCCATGCACGATGGCCAGGCGCTCGGGGTAGATGCTGGCCGTGCGCTCAATAAAGCCCAAGGGGGTCAGGGCGGCAAAGTTAGCGGGGGTGCGATCCAGATTTTGGGCAAAAGGGCTTGTGGTCATGCTTGTCACCTATGCAGTTAAAAAGGGTTTTCCATTGCTGGAAAACCCTTGTATTGTGACTGCTCTAACCCGCGCTCAACGATAAACCACATCACGCAGCCACAGGCTGATTTGCGGCACATTGGCAATCGCTACAACAGCCGCATCTTCCAGACTTGCTCTTCCCCCTCACCGAGGCGGATAAGCTGCAAGTCCTCCACCAAGCTGTGCCCATTTTTAAACTGCAACTGGGCTTGCACCTGCTCTTGGGCCTGCTGCTGCTCCACATCTTTGCGCAGTAGCTTGACTGCTGCCAGCCCACCATTGGCCTGTATGGTCTCCTGGCGCATGGCCACCAGCATTTGCACCGTTCCCTGCTGCAACAACGCTTCAGCAGGGGAGCTGGACTCCAACTGCCAATAGCCCAGTGCCTGCTGTACATCAGCACTGGCCACGGCGGCATAAAAGTTCTCCACCAATGCCTGCTGCGCATTGGCAGGGCGCTTAGAGCAAGCGCCCAACCCCAGCAACAGGCCCAAGGCCAGCGCCAACATGCCAGCCTGCACAGCCCACCCTTGTTTACCCATCCGTATTGCGCCCATGTTCTTATCCGAAAGCAGTGATAGTCCAAGGGCACTCTGGCCCCAGAAAAACCCCAAAGCATAAGGGAGGCTGTCGCGCCTAAGCATCAGCGCCTTCTAGCAGCCCTTCAAAAAGCTTTACCTACGGCACATCCATCGTAAAATACGATGACCAAAGCAATTTTTCTGTAAAAATACGCATTCACTTCGTAAATTACGAAGCCTCCCTCCTACTTAGTACCCCATGAAAAACTCCGAGCGCAGCTTTGCCCGCCGTATCGACCTGACCTCGCTGCAACTTTTTGTAGCCGTGTGCGAGCTAGGCAGCATTGGCCGCGCTGCCGAGCGGGAGTTCATTGCCGCCTCAGCCGTGAGCAAGCGCCTGTCTGACCTGGAGGCCGCCGTGGATACCGCCCTGCTCTACCGCCACAGCCGGGGTGTCACCCTCACCCCCGCTGGCGAAAGCCTGTTGCACCACGCCCGCAACGTGCTCTATGGGCTGGAGCGCATGCAAGGCGAGCTGTCTGAATACGCCAACGGGGTGCGCGGCCATGTGCGTATGCACGCCACCATTTCCGCCATCGTGCAATTTCTGCCCGAGGACTTGGGCGCTTTTAGCCGCGCCCACAGCCAAATCAAAATCGACCTGCAAGAGCGCCTCTCTACCGAGGTATTGCAAGCCGTGCACGAGGGCACAGCAGATATGGGCATCTGCAATATGGGGCAAAACAACCCCGGCGAGCTACAAACCCGCCCTTACCGCTGCGACCAGCTTGTACTGGTAGCCCCCCAAGGCCACCCCCTGCTGGAGCAGCAGCCCCCCGGCCAGCCCGTTGCCTTTGCCCAAGCGCTGGATTGGGATGTGGTGGGGCTGCACGGCAACAGCTCTATCAGCCTGGCGATGCGTGCAGCAGCGGCGCGTAGCGGCCACAGCTTGCGCCAGCGCATTCAAGTCACCAGCCTGGATGCCATGTGCCGCATGATTGACAACGGCCTGGGCGTGGGCTTGATTCCCGACCGCGCCTTTGCCCTGATGCAGGGCGTGGGGCAATTGCGCAGCCTGCCGCTTAGTGATAGCTGGGCGCAGCGCACCCTGAGCCTGGTAGCGCGTGACTTTGATGCCCTGCCCGTTACCAGCCGCCTGTTGGTAGAGCACCTGTGCCAAGGCTGGCAAGCGCCCCACACCACTGACACTGACTGATTTTTTTCGCCTTCCGCCCTTTTATCTACCCTTTTTTCTTTGTTTGGAGAGCCTACGATGGGACGCACCCTTTACGACAAAATTTTTGACGAACACGTCATCCACACCGAAGAGGACGGAACCGCCGTGCTCTACATCGACCGCCATCTGGTACACGAAGTCACCAGCCCCCAAGCGTTTGAAGGTCTGCGCGAAGCCGGGCGCAAGGTGTGGCGCACCAGCTCCATCGTGGCCACCGCCGACCAC
>CAZMMM010000364.1:0-2513 GCA_964567385.1 uncultured Comamonas sp. | reverse complement strand
ACAGCGACTGGTCGGGGTACATGGTTTCGGAGGTGTTGCCGTCAGCAGCTACTTGCCAGCCCGACAGGTACACCGCTTCCAGACCCGCCTTGGCTTGCTGCATGGCTTGACCAGCAGTAATCGCACCAAAAGCGTTCACATAGCCTTTTTTAGCGCCGCCGTTGATGCGCTCCCACAGCTTTTCAGCGCCTTGTTGCGCCAGAGTGTACTCAGGCTGCAAGCTGCCGCGCAGACGCACTACGTCAGCAGCGCTGTAGCCGCGCTTGACCAGTTTCCAGCGGGGGTTTTCTGCCCAGTCTTTTTCCAGGGCGGCGATTTGTTGCTCGCGGGTGAGCTTTTGGTTTTGAGACATGGTCTTACTCCAATAAACAAAGAAACAGGTAAACAAAAAATTCTTGCTACGGCCTGCTGGAGGCTGTGCGTTGGCTGCTATTGTAAGTCTTATAGAAGAGCAAAAATAATCTTATGTCTTATACAAGACAAATTTTTTATCGCTTTAAATCAACAACTTAAAAATCATCATCTTGTATTTTTTAGATTATTTCACAATGTAAAAAATAAATGCTGCACAGCAGCATTTCAAATTATCACATTGTGAAAACATTCTTTTGCATTGTGAAATCTTAGCCTTGATGCACTGGTTTTCCCGCCACCACGATGCCATCCGCATCTGCATACAGCCAATCACCAGGGCAGACGCGCACCCCAGCAATATGCAGCGCTAAGCCCTTAAGGCCCTGCCCACGCTTTTCTGTAGGCATAGGTACCAAGCCCAAGGCACAAATTCCCACTTGAGCGGCTTGCAGCTCAGCCACATCACGGGCGCACCCCATGATGAGCACGCCAGCCCAGCCATTGCGCGCTGCGGCTGCGGCCAGATTCCCACCCACCAAGGCGCGGCGCATAGAGCCACCGCCATCCACCACCAATACCCTGCCGTTGCCGGGGCTATCTACGGCCTCTTTCACCAGGCTGTTGTCTTCAAAGCACTGCACCGTGGCGACTGGCCCGGCAAATTGCTTCAGCCCGCCATAGTGCTGAAAGACCGGCGGCAAAACACGAAAGCTATCGCCACCCTCGTTTTTGAACACATCACACAGATCACAGGTGGAAAAGGAAATCCCCATCTCATACTCCTTCTGAACAAGAACTCTTAGAAGAGCGTGCTTACGCTCGCATCTGGCCAAACAGCGCTCCAAGGCTAACGCCGCCTATTTGTACGCTATCGCAGCTGTCTGGCCAGCAATTTTTCAACGGGAACAACACAAAAAAGTGACATAAGCGCAAATAAAACAAAAAAAACAGTGGCTCCTGCTTGGAATCCATTTTTTTGGCAGTAGCATCAGCAGCACTTTGGCTTGCCGAAACTCATAGGTAGGCCAATGCCCCCAAGCCTCAGCAAAGGAAACAAGGAAAATTCTTATGGCAACTAGCAAAAAGGCATCAGCCACCAAAGCAGCCCCTGCAAAAAAAGCCGCCAGCGGCGCCTTCATGAAGCCTCTTACCCCCAGCGCTGCTCTAGCTGCTGTTGTTGGCAAAGACCCTCTGCCCCGCACCCAGGTAATCAAAAAGCTGTGGGAATACATCAAGAAGCACGATCTGCAAGACCCTGCCAACAAGCGCAACATCAACGCCGATGCCAAACTGGAAAAAGTTTTTGAGAAAAAGCAAGTCTCCATGTTTGAGATGGCCGGCCTGATTGGCAAGCACCTCAGCTAAGCCCACGCGCTTGGCGCAAGAACCCAGCCGGCAATGCCGGCTTTTTTTACGCTTCTTACCTCAGAGCTTGTGAATGCGAGAGATTCTCATTTATAATCCCGCCACCATCACAAAACCATGAGGGACAAAAGCCATGATTGTTTGCGTATGCCGCCGCGTTTCCGACCGTGAAATTTCTCGCTACGCCCATGCAGGTATGGGGTTTGACGACATACAAATTGAGCTTGGCGTTGCCACACAATGCGGCTGTTGCGAATCCGTCGCCCGCAATGTGGTTTCGCAATGTCAAGCATCAAGCCATCATGCCGCTTTGTATAAGGAAGCACCAGAGCTGCCCTCCAGCCCAAGACTCTAAGCCAACACCAACTGGCCTTCTGCCCTCTTTCTTGCTGACTACCATCTACATGACAAACCATTGACTGCTGGCTCCCTCAACAACCCAAGCCACTGCTCACAACCCCTTATCCATGTCTTTTTCTGCTCACCTTGCAAGCCCCAGCCTCACTCAAACTAGCAGCATTACCGGCCTGGTAGTCGTCGCGCACTTGATTGGCTTATGGGGCTTACAGCATTTGTCCGTAGCCCAACCCATGGTGCTGCCCAAGCCGCCGGAGGGGATTGCCGTTTTTGTTGCTCCTCCAGCTGTTGAGGTCGCCCCGCCTGCCCCACCAGAGCCAGTCGTCGCGCCCAGCCCTGCGCCTGTTGCACCACCAGAACCACCCAAACCACCGCCGCCTAAGCCTCGGCCAGAACCACCTAAACCTCGGCCCAAGCCAGCCCCTCAGCCCAAGCCT
>CAZMMM010000363.1:0-2514 GCA_964567385.1 uncultured Comamonas sp. | reverse complement strand
GCTTAACGCCGCCCGCCGCGCAGGATGGAAACCAGCACCCACACCCCGCCCAGCCCCACGGCCACATTGGTGTAAGACAGCAAGCGATACGCCCAATCCGCCTGCGGGAAGATGGCAAACCACGCCCCCGTGACCCAGGCAAAAAACGGCGGGTGCTTGTGCGTACCCAACAGAAAGGGCTTCGACCAAGCGTAGTTCTCCAGCATGTCGTGGTAGCGGTCCAGGTTGGCACTGCCCAGCCAGCTGGCCAACGCCCATACCAGACAAGCGCCCAGCAGCAGCCCCAACACCTGCCCCGGCTGCAAAGCCGCCACCCCCGGCGGCGGCAAAGGATTGGCAGGACGAACATCATCAACAAGGGTGGGTGGGGAGCAGGCAGACATAACAGTAAAGGCAGGCACTCAGGCCCATCAGCAAAAAACGTAGACAGATTCTAGGAACAAGCCTGAAAACTCAGGTCAGCAAGGTCACTGCCGCTGAAAAGCTCAGAAACGCCAGCACCGTACTCACCAGAATAATTCGCGCAACACGCCCGCCATGGGCATCAAAGCGCTCGGCCAGTAAAGAGACATTGCTGGCACTGGGCAAGGCCGCCACCAGCACCAGGGCCACCACCGTTGGCGCAGGCAAGGCCCAGCCCAGAGCCGCAGCCGCCAAACAGCCCAGCCAAACCAGCAAAGGGTGGAGCAGCAACTTAACCAGCGCCAGCGGCACATAGTGGCGGGCAGCCAGTTGCTCGGCCTGGTTCATTTGCGAACGCGCCAGCACTGCGCCAATGGTGAACAGTGCCACCGGCGAGGCCGCTGTGCCCAACATGGCAATAGTCTTATCCACCGGCCCCGGCAACTGCCATTGCCAGGCCGATGCCAAACCGCCCAGCAACATTGCCCAAGGCAAAGGGTTTCTCACCACTCCCAGCAAAGCACGGCGCAGCGCTCGTCCGGCACTGCCGCCGCCCAAGCCCAGACGAGACAGGGCCAGGCACAGCGAGGTCAGCACCACCATATCCAGCGCCATTGTCACAATCACCGGCCCGGCGCTATCCTGCCCCAGCAAGGCCACCAAGAGCGGCACCCCCATAAAGCCGGAGTTGGGGAACACAGCCACCAAAGCGCCAAACGCCGCATCATTCCAGCCCCAGCAGCGCAGCGTGGCCGCCACCACAGCCGCGCCCAGCAGTACACCCACCGTGGTGTAAACCAAGGCCAGCACCGGGTCGAGCAACTGGGCAATCGGCGTTTGCGCACCAAAGTAGTACAGCATGCAGGGCAGGGCAAAAAACAGCACAAAACTATTCAGCCCCGCAATGGCCGAGACAGGCAGCAGCCCCGCGCGAGTGGCCAAGTAGCCACACAGCACCAGAGCAAAGAAAGGGAAGGTGACAGACAGAACAGCAAGCACGGCGGCCATTGTCGCAGCAGCACCCCCTGTTGAAAGTCTTGCGTATCATTCCAGCGCCTGTCGGCAGCCATTTTTCTGCTGATTTTTGTTATCTACTTTTTAACCTTCTGCTCTCTGTATTGCTGCCATGTCTGGACTCAACCGCGCCCAACTCCAAGCCGTGTACTGCACCCAAGGCCCTTGCCTGGTGCTAGCCGGTGCTGGCTCGGGCAAAACGCGGGTCATCACCCACAAAATCGCCCATTTGATTGAGCAGGGGCTAGCACCCAAAAGCATTGCCGCCATCACCTTTACCAACAAGGCCGCCGCTGAAATGCGCGAACGCGCCAGCGGCCTGATTGGCCGGCGTGCCAAAGATGTGGTTATCTGCACCTTTCACGCCCTGGGCGTGCGCATGGCGCGTGAAGATGGGCAATTGCTGGGGCTGAAACCCAACTTCAGCATTCTGGACAGCCAGGACGTGGCCAGCATCCTCAAAGACTGTGCTGGCGGCACCACGGACCTGGCCACCGCCCGCCAATGGCAATGGGACATCAGCGCCTGGAAAAACCAAGGCTGGGATGCCGCCCAAGCCCTGGCGCAGGCACAAGACGAGCACCAGCGCAGCCTGGCGCTCATCATGCAGCGCTACGAAGAGCGCCTGACCGCCTACCAAAGCGTGGATTTTGATGATTTGATTGGCATCCCCATGCGCCTGCTGCGCGGCCATGAACAGGTACGCGAGAAATGGCAGCGCCTGCTTGGTCATGTACTGGTGGATGAATACCAAGACACCAACGCCACCCAGTACGAACTACTCAAACTTTTGGTGGGCGAAACAGGCAACTTCACCGCCGTGGGCGATGATGACCAAAGTATTTACGGCTGGCGCGGCGCAACCCTGGACAACCTGAAAAAACTGCCGCAAGACTTCCCGCAACTGCAAGTGATTAAGCTGGAGCAGAACTACCGCTCCACCAGCGCCATTTTGCGGGCGGCCAACAATGTGATTGGCCCCAACCCCAAGCTCTTTCCTAAAACCCTGTTTTCTGAACTGGGTGAGGGCGAGCCAGTGCGCATCCAAGACTGCGACAACGAAGAGCACGAGGCCGAACGCGCCGCTGCCCGCATTCT
>CAZMMM010000362.1:0-2528 GCA_964567385.1 uncultured Comamonas sp. | reverse complement strand
GAAGGTGCAAATACCTGGACATGGTGGACAAATGAAGAGGTAGGTCATAATCAAGAAGCTACTAAAGAGCTGCTAGATTTACTTGGCGGATTTTCAAATTTTGAAACTCCAAAGCCCACGCGCCTTATCCAACGCATCCTCCAAATCGCCACCGATAAAGACTCTCTTATCCTCGACAGCTTTGCAGGCTCTGGCACCACCGGCCACGCCGTGCTTAAACAAAATGCCGAGGATGGTGGCAATCGCCGCTTTATTCTGGTGGAAATGGACCAAAGCATTGCCCAAAACGTCACCCGCGAGCGGGTTCAGCGTGTAGCGCAGGGCTATACCAACGCCAAAGGCCAGGCCGTTGAAGGCTTGGGCGGCGGCTTTCAGTTCTGCCGCCTTTCAATCGAGCCGCTGTTCGATGCCGACGGGCAAATCCGCAGCGATGTGACATTCGCCCAACTGGCCGAGTTTGTCTGGTTTGCCGAAACGGGCACAGGCTTTACCGGCGCTGCCAACTCGCCCCTACTGGGCGTGCATGAGGGCCGCGCCATCTACCTGCTATACAACGGCATCTTGCAAGACACCTCGGCAGCCGGTGGCAACGTGCTGACCAATGCAGTGTTTGAGGTATTGCCCCAATTCGCAGGCCCCAAAGTCATCTACGCCGCAGCCAATCGCATGGGCAGCCGCACGGGGCGCGAGGGCATCAGCTTCAAACAAACGCCGTATGCGTTGGAGGTGTGAGCATGGAGCCAGAGTGCAAAGTCATCATCATTGCCGGCCCCAATGGGGCGGGAAAAACCACATTTGCCCGTGAGTTTTTACCCCACGAGGCAGCCTGCCCGGTGTTTGTGAATGCCGATCTGATTGCCGCAGGCTTGGCACCGTTTGCCCCCGAAACCGCTGCCGTGCAAGCGGGGCGCTTGATGCTCAGTGAGTTGGGGCGGCACTTTCGGGCAAGGGTGAGTTTTGCGTTTGAAACAACGCTTTCAGGGCGCGCTTATTTGCGCCACATTCGCCAATGGCAAGCTACTGGCTACCGGGTAGAGTTGATTTTTCTGCAACTGAACCACGCTGACGAGGCCGTAGCGCGTGTGCAGCAGCGGGTGCGGCAAGGTGGCCACCATATTCCTGAAGCGGTCATCCGCCGCCGCTTCCATGCTGGGCTGGACAATTTCCACCAGCATTACGCGCCCCTTGTAGATGCTTGGGCCTTGTACAACAACGCCGGTGATACGCCGGAATTAGTCGATTGGAGCGAGCGATGAACACCAAAACCATCAAGCAAGCCAAGAGTGCCCATCTACGCGGTTCATGGCAGGCCTTACAGCGTGCGGCACAGCGTGCGCGTGAAGTGGCCGCACAAACCGGCACCGAACTGATTGTGAGCCGTAACGGAGTGATGACGCGGGTCAAGCCCATGCCAGTTAGAGTTAGTAAAGCAACGCAAATTGCACAGCCCAGGGCCTCTTACAGCGGAGGCAAGCCATGAGCGCCTTTGCGGCCAAAACCTATCAGCAACAAGTGCTCGACAGCGTGCAAGCCTATTTCCAAGCCTGCCACGAACTACCATCACCATCGATTGCTTTCACCGCCACCACCGAACGCCTGTGGGGGCGCGGCAACCCGTACAACGCGCTCAAGGGCTTTCCCCCCGATATGCCTTACTTCTGCCTGCGTGTACCCACGGGAGGCGGCAAAACCTGGCTGGCAGCCAAAAGCGTACAACTGGTCAACACCCATTTGCTACGCACCGAGCACAGCGTGGTTTTGTGGTTAGTGCCCAGCAAGCCCATACGCGAGCAAACGATTAAGGCACTGAAAAACCGCCACCACCCCTACCACGCTGCACTGCGCGAGGCCGGGCCTGTGACGGTGCTGGACTTGGATGAGGCCAAGAGCGTGACCCGCGCCACGCTGGATACGTCAACCACCATCATCGTGGCCACGCGGCAGGCGTTTCAGGTAGAGGACGAGGAGTGCCGCAAGGTGTACCAGTCCAGCGGGGCGCTGATGCACCACTTCGACAACCTCTCGCCCAGCCAGCGCGACGAGCTGCTCACCGATGGCGAGGGCAGCGAGCGCAGCACCCCGTATTCGCTGGCCAATATGCTGCGCCTGCGCCGCCCGTTTGTGGTGGTGGATGAGGCGCACAACAGCCGCACCGAATTGGCTTTTGACATGCTGGCGCGCTTTCGCCCCAGCGGGGTCATGGAGCTAACGGCCACGCCTGACCTAGAGCGCACCCCAACCAATGTGCTGCATAGCGTGTCTGCCGCCGAGCTAAAGGCCGAGGAGATGATCAAGCTGCCGGTGGTGCTGGTCACAGAACCCCATTGGCAGCAATGCCTGGCCGATGCCATTGGCCGGCGTGATGCCCTGCACAAGCTGGCCGACGATGAGCAACGCGCTGGCGCGGCTTATTTGCGCCCCTTGGTTTTGATTCAGTCAGAGCCACGCCGTGCAGGCATTGAGACGCTGGATTTTGAGAAAGTAAGGCATGAGCTGATGAGCAACCACGGCATTCCACCCAGCGAAAT
>CAZMMM010000361.1:0-2532 GCA_964567385.1 uncultured Comamonas sp. | reverse complement strand
TGGCGAAGTGAAGGGCGGCTTTTGGGGGCGGCAGATGCTGCACCCCGTCTGCAAGCCCGCTGGTGGTGAGCTGCCCCAGGCGCTGACCCCCGTCTATCCCGTCTCTGCCGGGCTGCCACAGGCTTATATCCGCCGCGCCATTGCCACGGCTTTGCAGCGGGTGCAATTGCCTGAGACCCTGCCCCCCGATGCCCTGCCGCCCATTTCCAACTACTGGCAGGATGCCCAGCTCCAGCCCTTGATGGGGCTGCACCAGGCGCTCCAGTTTTTGCATAACCCCACCCCTGACGTGGCACTGGCTACGTTGGAAGACCACAGCCATCCCGCTTGGCAGCGCCTCAAGGCCGAAGAGCTGCTGGCGCAACAACTCTCCCAATACCAAGCGCGCCAAGAACGCGCCCGCCTGCAAGCGCCCGTATTGCAGCCGCCTGTGCGCCTAGCGCATCCAGGGGCAGAAGCTGGTTTGGTAGAGCAGTTTCTGGCTGCACTGCCCTTTCGCCTAACGGCTGCACAGCAGCGCGTTTGCCAGGAAATTGCTGCCGATATGGCACGCCCCCAGCCCATGCACCGCCTGCTGCAAGGCGATGTTGGCTCCGGCAAAACCGTGGTGGCTGCCGTGGCGGCCATGGCCTGTATTGATGCAGGCTGGCAATGCGCCCTGATGGCTCCAACGGAAATTCTGGCCGAACAGCACTTCGGCAAGCTGGTGGGCTGGCTGGAGCCTATCCTCGCGCCCCTGGGTAAAAAAGTCGCTTGGCTGGCGGGCGCACAAAAGAAAAAAGAGCGCACTGCCATGCTGGCGCTGGTCGCCAGCGGCGAGGCCGCTCTGGTGGTGGGAACCCACGCCGTCATTCAAGAACAGGTGCAATTTCAAAACCTGGCGCTGGCGGTGATTGATGAGCAGCACCGCTTTGGCGTGGCGCAGCGCCTGGCATTACGGCAAAAGCTGGCCCATGCCAACCTAGAGCCGCACTTGCTGATGATGAGCGCCACCCCCATCCCACGCACCCTGGCCATGAGCTATTACGCCGACCTAGACGTTTCGGTGATTGACGAGTTACCACCGGGGCGCACCCCCATCGTCACCCGCGTACTGGCCGATAGCCGCAAAGATGAGGTGATTGAGCGCCTGGCCGCCCAAATGGCACAAGGCCGACAGGTGTACTGGGTCTGCCCGCTGATTGAAGAAAGCGAAACCCTCGACCTGAGCAACGCCACCGCCACCCATGCCGCGCTCAGTGAGGCACTGCCCGGTGTGCTGGTCGGCCTGCTGCATTCGCGCATGAGTGCGGCAGAGAAAAAAGCCGTGATGCAGCTCTTTGCCGACGGCCTGATGGGCTTGCTGGTAGCGACCACGGTGATTGAAGTGGGGGTGGACGTGCCCAACGCCTCCATCATGGTGATTGAACATGCCGAGCGCTTTGGCCTATCGCAACTGCACCAGCTGCGCGGGCGGGTGGGGCGGGGGGCGGTGGCCTCGGCCTGCGTGCTGCTGTACTCGGTGGGCGAGAGCGGCAAGCTCTCCGATACCGGCAAAGAGCGCCTACGCGCCATGGCCGAAACCAATGACGGCTTTGAAATCGCCCGGCGCGACCTGGAAATTCGCGGGCCGGGGGAGTTCTTGGGTGCACGCCAATCGGGTGCGGCCATGCTGCGCTTTGCCGACCTAGAGCAAGACCACGAGCTGCTGGATTGGGCGCGGCAGCTGGCACCCCTGATGTTGCAACAACACCCGCACTTAGCGCAGGAGCATATCCAGCGTTGGCTAGGTAGTAAGTCAGAGTATTTAAAGGCTTAGTACTGCTTTGCTGTAGATGTGTAACAATGTAACAAATCGTACTTTACAGCCTTGAGTATTAATAAAAAATGACCCTGACGGAATTGAAATACATTGTGGCTGTGGCCCGAGAGAAGCATTTTGGCCGTGCGGCGGAAGCGTGCTTTGTATCCCAGCCAACCTTGTCGGTAGCCGTGAAAAAGCTAGAGACAGAGCTGGACCTCAAACTATTTGAACGCAGCGCAGGCGAAGTCACTGTCACCCCTCTGGGAGAGCAGGTGGTACGCCAAGCGCAAAGTGTGCTGGAGCAGGCGGCGGAGATTAAGGAAATTGCCAAACGCGGCAAGGATCCGCTGGCTGGGGTGCTCACCTTGGGGGTGATTTACACCATCGGCCCTTACTTGCTGCCAGACTTGGTGCGTAACTCGATTGCCGCTACGCCGCAAATGCCCTTGATGCTGCAAGAGCAATTTACCGTGAAGCTGCTGGAGATGCTGCGCACCGGCGAGATTGACTGCGCCATCCTGGCCGAGCCCTTCCCCGATGTGGGTTTGGCGACAGCGCCTTTGTATGACGAGCCTTTTTTTGCAGCTGTGCCTAGCACCCACCCCTTGTCTGAGAAGGATAGTGTCTCCACCAACGAGCTGCGCAATGAAACCATGCTGCTCCTGGGGGCGGGCCACTGCTTCAGAGACCATGTGCTGGAAGTCTGCCCTGAATTTGCGCGTTACGCCAGCAATGCTGAGGGCATACGC
>CAZMMM010000360.1:0-2533 GCA_964567385.1 uncultured Comamonas sp. | reverse complement strand
CCTTGGGCGCATAAGACCAGCGCACCCAGGAAATCTCTCTTCAGCTGGTTGATTTTTTACGCGAGGCCCCGCCCCCCATCACGGCGCTGGAGCAAATGCTGAGCAACTACAGCCTGCGCCTGTCCTTCCTCAGCCAGGAGCAAGCCCTGCGCACCCGCAGCACCCAGCAGCTCCTCAGCTCTGCGGTAGAACACCTGTGCACCATTGCCCGCGATGACCCGACCCTGCTCGCGCAAGCTGAGAAGCTCACCGAAGCCATGCAACCCGCCTGGGACGTGCCCCAGCTAGAAGAAATTCAGCGCCACCTCAAAAGCCTGCTGTTTCGCCATTTCGAGCTGCACACCAGCCAGCAAGAGGCTTACCAACGCATCAAACACCTGCTGGCCCAATACGCCGGCAATATGGCCCAACTCAGCAGTCATAGCGACCAGCACCAGCAGCAGCTCTCGGGTTGCGCCCAGCAAATTGAGGCCAGCCAGCACCTGGGCGAGCTGGCCCCGCTCTTGCAAAACGTGGTGGAGTCCGGCCAGCGCTTGGCCCGCGACAGCCACCACGCCGTGACCGCCTTGCAAGACCTGCGCGACCAAGCTGATGCACAAGAGGCACAAATCCACCAGCTCAGCACCTCGCTACAACGCATGCAAGACACCAGCCGCCATGATCCCATGACCGCTGCCCTCAATAGCCAAGGCTTTGAAGAGGCGCTGCTCGCCGAGTCCAAACGCAGCCAGCGCCTGGATACGCCCTGGAGCGCTGCCGTGCTGCACGCCCACATCAGCCCCGAGGGCCAAGCACAACTAGGGCTAGACCAGCATGACAGCAGCCTGCGCCATATCACCCATATTGCGCGGCGTGCTTTGCGCCCGCAAGACTTGGTAGCGCGCACCAGCGAGCAGCACCTCGTCCTCCTCCTGCCCCACAGCGACGGCCCACAAGCAGCCCAAGCCCTGGGGCGCTTACAGCAAGAGCTGGCCCAAAGCCCCTTGGTACACAGCGACCACCTGATACCCATACGCATTAGCGCCGGTTTGGTGCAAGCCCAGCCCCCCGAGCCGCCCAAAACCACCCTGGAGCGTGCCGCGCAAGCCCTGCTCCAAGCCCTGCGCATGGGTGGCGAGCGCGTAGTGCTGGCATAAAAAAACTGCCCCCCAACTGCCCGACCCTCATCCCCGCACACCTTTGCCGCCTGCATGAAGCCCAACGCCCCACCCAGCCCAGCATCCCCAACAGCTTGTCCAGAGCCTTCTTTGCTGCAAGCCCTAGAACATCCCTTGGCCGACAAGCGCCTGCAAATTCTGCGCGCCGTGGCGCAAGCGGGTTCCATCTCAGCGGCAGCGCGTGCTGTGGGGGTAAGCTACAAAGCCGCTTGGCAAGCACTGGACACGCTCAGCAACCTGGCCGGCACCAACCTAGTGGAGCGCAGCGTAGGCGGCGCAGGCGGCGGCGGGGCGCAGCTCAGCCCTGCGGGGCAGGCTTTGCTACAAGCCGCTGCGGGCATGGATGCTGCCCGCCAAGAGCTGCACCAACGCTGGCAGCAAAGCCCAAGGGGCCACGCTGACCTCGCCCAGCCCCCCACCCTACCCAGCCTAGGGTTGCACACCAGCATGCGCAATCAATGGCCGTGCACTGTACTGGGCTGGCAGCTACATGGGGCTTTGGCCTTGGTCAAGCTGCAAGCCCAGCACGCCCCCGGCATGCAGCTGCAAGCACGCATCACCGCTGAAAGCGCAGAGCTACTCGGCATAGAGGCAGGCCAAACCCTTCTCGCCCTGGCCAAGGCCACAGCCTTACAAGTCAGTGCCCACCACGGCGCAGACGGCCAAGCCCCTGCCCCCTTGCCCATCAATACCTGGCTAGGGCACATCCAGCGCATCCACCCGGGCACAGCCGGTGACGAAGTAGCCGCCCAGCTGCCCCAGGGCGTACAACTAGTCGGCTTTGCGCCACCACAAACTGCCTGGCCGCTAGGCTCTACCGTGCGCCTGCACCTACCCGATAGCGCCGTGGTACTGGCGACAACTGCGTAACTGAACATCCGTAAAAACCCGCAAATTCAGACTTGGGGAACTTTTGGCTTTAGCACTCACTCCAATCGAGTGCTAACATGCTGTATTGGATGAAAGGACGAACGCAATGACCCACTCTTTGAGCAACACTGGCACTGCTGCGGTCTTGGCTCCTGCCAACCCTTGGGCCATGGCACCCTCGCTGGGCAATCTGGATGCCTATATCAGCGCCGCCAATCGCATGCCCATGCTCACGCTGGAAGAAGAACAAGACTACGCCCGCCGCCTGAAAAACCACAACGATGTAGAGGCCGCTGGCCGCTTGGTCATGTCTCACCTGCGCCTGGTGGTTTCCATCTCGCGCCAATACATGGGCTATGGCCTGCCCCAGGGCGATTTGATTCAGGAGGGCAATGTCGGCTTGATGAAAGCCGTCAAACGCTTTAACCCTGATCAGGGCGTGCGCTTGGTGAGCTATGCCATGCACTGGATCAAGGCCGAGATTCACGAATACATCATCAAAAACT
>CAZMMM010000359.1:0-2541 GCA_964567385.1 uncultured Comamonas sp. | reverse complement strand
AAACGCCTTGCTTGAGCGAGGCTTCAATAAATACATCCAAATCGCCGTCCAGCACTTTTTGCGTGGCCGAGACTTCGACGTTGGTGCGCAGGTCTTTGATGCGGCTGTTGTCCAGCACGTAGCTGCGAATCTGGTGACCCCAGCCGACATCGGTTTTGCTGTCTTCCAGCTCTTGCTGCTGCTGCATACGCTTGCGCATTTCGTAGTCATACAGGCGCGAGCGCAGGCGCTGCCAAGCCACATCGCGGTTGCTGTGCTGGCTGCGGCTGTCCTGGCATTGCACGACGATGTTGGTGGGGATGTGCGTGAGGCGCACGGCAGAATCGGTACGGTTCACGTGCTGGCCGCCTGCGCCGCTGGCGCGGTAGGTGTCCACGCGCACGTCGGAGGGGTCAATGTCCAGCTCAAAGCTGTCGTCAATTTCTGGATAGACGAACACGCTGGCAAAGCTGGTGTGCCGCCCGCCAGAGCTGTCAAAGGGCGATTTGCGCACCAGGCGGTGTACGCCGGTTTCGGTGCGCAGCAGGCCAAAGGCATATTCACCTTCAATTTTGATGGTGGCGTGTTTGATACCGGCGACATCACCGGGCGCTTCTTCTTCCACCTTGGCGGTGAAGTCTTTGCGCTCGGCATATTTGAGGTATTGGCGCAGCAAGATGCTCGCCCAGTCGCAAGCTTCAGTGCCGCCCGCGCCTGCTTGAATATCGACAAAGCAGTTCAGCGGGTCAGCCTCTTGACTGAACATGCGGCGAAACTCCATTTGCTCTACTATGGGCTTGAGCTTGGCGGTTTCTTCCTCAATGGTGAGTAGGCCGGCCTCGTCGCCCTCTTCGCGGCTCATGGCGAACAGCTCCAGGTTGTCGGCCAGTTCGGTGGTGAGTTTTTGCAGGTTCAGCACCACGCCATCGAGCTGTTTTTTTTCCTTGCTCAGTTCCTGGGCTTTTTTGGGGTCGTTCCAGACGCTGGGGTCTTCTAAAGAGGCGTTGACGGTGCGCAGGCGTTCAAACTTGGCATCGTAGTCAAAGATACCTCCGTAAGTCCTGGGTGCGCTCACTCAGGTCTTCAAGGGTGGCTTCGATCAGGTTGAGGCGTTCTGCTTCCATGGGGGACTTTCCTTATTTCCTTATGGGCTGGCCTGCCACAAAGAGGCAGGCTCAGGGGTATGTGCTGTAAAAAATGCGAGGGTGGCAACTGGCCACCGTAACGCGGGATTCTCGCATGCTGCCAATGACAGGCAGGGCAGAGGCGGCTTTATCAGGGCTGGCGCGGGCCTACAGCTCCTCCACACGACGGGCGGGGTAGCTGTCCCAGCTTTGGCAGCCGGGGCAATGCCAGAAATGCTGGCGCGCCTCAAAGCCGCAAGCCGCGCAGCGGTAGCGCATCAAGGGGCGGGCGGCGTGCTCCAGCGCTTTGGCAATTTCTGGTGGTGGGCAGGGCTGCTGGCTGGCTTGCTGGGCCAGTAGCCATTGGTTGGCCGCCACTAGTGACGGTTCTTTGGCCAAGTAGCGCAGCAACCAGGCTTGGCTAGTGCCTTGACCGGCATCGGCGAGGCAGCGCTGGCCATCTTCACCGTCAGGGTCTGCACCCAGTTGCACCAAGGCCAGCAGCACGTCTAAAGACGGTGTATGCGCTTGGCGCTGGCGCAGCAGGGCTACAGCTTGCGTCTGCTGGCCTAGGTGCTCGGCCAGCTCTAGCAGCAGGGGCAGGGCCAGGGGGAAGGCATGGGGTGCTGTATCCGCAAGCGCCAGCAGGCCTTGCCAGGCGGTTTGGTGCTGGCCCATGCGTTGCAAAACATGGGCTGCTTGCAGGCGCGGGCGTGGGGCCTTGGGGGCAATGGTTTGGGCCTGCTCCAGCAGCTCCAGGGCTTTGGGCAGCTCTGCCTCATTTTGTGCAAAACCGTTGGCTTGCTCGCACAGGTAATGGGCCAGGCGCTGGCTGAAATCACCCTGACCGGCTTGCTGCATGGCCTGCACAATGGCGGCGGCCTGCGGCCAGTCGCGGCTGCGCTCATAAATACCGAGTAGCGCCAAGCGTGCCTGGGCAGCATGGGGGGAGTTCTCCAAGCGGCGCAGGGCATCTTCAGCGCGGTCGAGCAGGCCGGCCTTGAGGTAGTCCTGCGCCAGCCCCCATTGGGCGCGGTGGTGGTCGGCCTCATCCAAGTCTGCGCGTGAGAGTAAATGCTCATGCACGCGCACTGCGCGGCCATATTCTCCACGACGACGAAAGAGGTTACCCAAGGCGAAATGCAGCTCGGCGGTATCAGGGTCTTTTTGCATGGCCTCCACAAAAGCATCAATGGCTTTGTCCTGCTGCTCATTGAGCAGGTAGTTCAAGCCTTTGAAATAGGCCTTGGGAGCCTGGCGGTTTTCCATGCGCAGTTGGCGCAAGTCCATGCGCGAAGCCAGCCAGCCCAGACCAAAGGCCAGGGGCAGGCCAAGCAAGATGCCGCTTAAATCAAAGTTCATGGAGGGCAGGAGGTTGGGCCACAGAGGCAGTTGCTGCAGAAGCCGAGGCTGACGTTGGCGCGGGGGCGGGGATTAA
>CAZMMM010000358.1:0-2546 GCA_964567385.1 uncultured Comamonas sp. | reverse complement strand
AAACAAAACGCCCTTTATAAATATGACAGCAATGACGGGAAAGGTCTATGGCGGCCAGATAACTTAACGGTAAAAACAGTTTCTCAATCTTATCTTTATGAAATCACTAATCCAAATACAGGAATATCCTACCCACCAACCAAAGGGCGCTGCTGGATTACAAACGAAAATAAAATTCAAGAATGGATAGAAGAGGGGCGTGTTTTCTTTGGCAAAGACGGGAAAGGCGCACCACAGCTTAAACGCTATCTCAATGAAGTGCAGGATGGTGTTGTTCCTAGTAGTATTTGGTCATACGATGAAGTTGGACATACTGATGGCGCAAGAAAAGAATTAAAAAATATATTTAATGGAGAAGCCCCATTTGACAATCCCAAGCCCACAGGATTAATTAAAAAAATTATTCAAATATCTACAGATAAAAATTCTATCTGCATGGACTTCTTCGCAGGCAGCGGCACCACCGCCCAAGCTGTTATGCAATTAAACGCGGAAGATGGCGGCCAACGCCGTTTTATTCTGGTGCAAATTCCCCAGCCGATTGATGCCAAAAAGCAAAAAGAAGCCCATAGTTTTGTAACCGAAACCCTGGGCAAGATGGATGCCACTATTTTTGAAATTACGGCAGAGCGTATTCGCCGCGCTGGCGCAAACATCAAAAGCCAGCACCCGCAGGTAGATACCGGCTTTCGCGTCTTTGATGTGGTGGATGACCCCGATAAGCTGATTCTGCATAAACCCCTGCACGCCGCCACACAAGCCGATTTTGCGGCTTTACAGCAAGCCATTACCACGCCCCAGCCCGCGCAAATACCGCGTGTGCTCTACAACCTGCTGATGGCCGAAGGCTTGCCGCTGACAGAAAAAATACGTCAAATCAGCCAAAACGCCTTATACAGCGCGGGCAATACGCTATTTATTTTGCAGTCGGTGGATGTGCTGGTGCTGCGCCAGGCGTGGGAAGATGCCCAGGCCGCAGGCCAGCCGCTGGCGCATATCAGCATTTATGCCCCCTGGGTGCAGGACGATAACTTTTTACTCGCCGCCCATAGCCTGCTGGAAAGCCTGGGGCTGGGGGAAGACCGCTTGCACCTGCGGGGTTAAACAATGGCTGCTGCACAATTTCAATATACCCGCCTGGCCTACCAGGCCCAGGCGGTGGACAGTATCGAGCAGGTGCTGCACGACGTGCGATTTATTGCGCCACATAATGCCTATGCCAACCCGGTGTTTCGCCCGCAAGAGGCGTATGACCAAATCCGCAGCAATATCCAGGCCGTGCGTGCGGCCAGCCAAATTACTGCGGGAAAAGTCGCGGTTGCCAGCACGGCCACGCCCAGCTTGTCGCTGGATGTGTTGATGGAAACGGGTACGGGCAAAACTTTTACCTTTATTGAAACCATTCACCGCCTGCGCCAAAAATTCAAGCTGTCTAAATTCATTGTTCTGGTGCCCAGCAATGCCATTCGCCAGGGCACTATCCGCAGCTTGCAAACCACAGCAGATTTTTTTGCGCGAGAATATAATAATCAAAAAATCAATATCTTCAATTATTCCGATAAAACCGTAGGCGGTTTTATTCACGCGGCCAATGCAGGCATCAGCGTCATGGTAGCCACCTACCAGGCTTTTGCGGGTGACAGCAAGCTTATTAACAAACGCGGGGTAGAGGCCAATTTATTCGGCCAGGCGCGTAGTTATATGCAGGCGCTGGCACAACTGCGCCCCGTGTTGATTATTGATGAGCCGCACCGTTTTGAAGGCAAGGTGGTACAAGAGTTTTTGCCGCGCTTTGACCCGGTGCTGACGCTGCGTTTTGGCGCTACGTTCAAAGACAATAATTTCACCAACTTGGTTTATACGCTGGACAGTTTGCAGGCGTTTCGCCAGCGTTTGGTCAAGGGTATTACCGTGGATACCGTGGGCACGGGCGCAGATATGGCGCAAACTCTAACGTTGCAAGAAGTCAGCGGCAGCGCCAAAGAGCGCAGCGCCCGTGTTGCCTATACGGCGGCCAATGGCAAAGCCGCCAGCGCCGCGCTGTACGCCAAAGACAATTTAGGGGAGATTACCGGCCTGTCGTATTTAGATGGCCATGTGGTAGAAAAAATCACCAAAACCGAATTACTGTTTACCAACGGTTTTAGCCTGCCGCTGGGCGAGGCCACGGGCTGCGGCATGTTGGCCGATGAGGTGCAGTCGCTTTTGATACGCCGCACTATTGCCAACCACTTTGAGCGCGAGGAGCAGCTTTTCCGGCGCGGCATTAAGGCCATTAGCCTGTTTTTTATTGATGCAGTGCATAAATACCTGCCCGACGGCAGCCGCCCCACAGTGCTGCGTGATTTGTTTGAGCAGCATTACCACGCAGAACTAGCGCAGATATTGGCCAACCCCAATTTAGACGCAGGCTACCGCGCCTATCTGGAGCGCACGGCGGGCGATGTGGGGCAGGTACACCAGGGCTACTTTGCCCGCTCCCACAGCGAAAAAGGCCAGGAAGAAGCCATTGCGCTGATCTTGCGAGACAAGGAAAAGCTGCTGTC
>CAZMMM010000357.1:0-2559 GCA_964567385.1 uncultured Comamonas sp. | reverse complement strand
CGCCCAAGCTGCGCCCGTATCGGCCAGCACCCATGAAGCCGCGCTGATTCAGCTACACGCCGCCGCGCATAACGCCAGCACCATGGCAAGCTGGTACACCAAGCGCAAGCAATACCCACAGGCCGCCCGCAAGACACGCCAACACCTGCAAGCCCTGCGCCAACTGGCCAAGCTGCAAGAAGGAGCCGCGCAATGACAAACGCCGCCCCCCTGAACTTTCTGCGCATCGATGGCATGGCAGGCTTGATACAGGCCAGCAGCACGGCCAACCTAAGCGACAGCGCCCGCCTAACGCTGGCAATCTGGCACAGCACCCAAGCCATGCCCGCCCCCGTGGAAATCACCCACAGCACCGACAGCGCAAGCCACACACTGCGCCTAACCCCTGCCCAAGCCCACGCACTAGCCCTAGAGCTGCTGCACCTGGCCAAGCAAGCCCAGCACCCCAGCCGCGCCAAGGAGTAACCACATGACGCAAAAACACACGCCCCCACTCGCTGGGGAAGCCGCTGCATTGCCTGGTGTATGGCTACTGCCCCTACTGGCTACCGATGCAGCACTAGCCGCCATCGTTGCGCTACTGACCATCTGGGAGGGCGTATGCCGCTAATTAAAGACCGCCTACCCGAACCCCGCGCCTACTTTGAAAGCATGGGCCTGACCCTAGGGCGCGGCAACAAATGGGTAACAACCCGCTGCGAGTTCCACGGAGGCAGCGACAGCATGCGCATCAACCTGCACAGCGGGGCCTTTGCCTGCATGGCCGCATGCGGAGCACGTGGAGGCGACGTACTGGCCTACCACCGCGCAGCCACCGGCTTGGACTTTGTAGAAGCCGCCAAAGCCCTAGGCGCATGGGAAGAAGACCCCAGCCACCCCCAGCACCACAGCCCCCGCCCTGCCCCCTTCACCGCCCGCCAAGCCCTGCAAGTGCTGGCAAACGATGTGCTGTATTGCGCCGTCTGCATAGGCAACACCGCCCAAGGCATAGAACTAACCGACAGCGACCGCCTGCAATTCATGCAAGCAACAGGCCGCATCCTGGCCATCAAGGAAATGACCGAATGAGCTACCACACCACCCATGCCGAACAAGAGCTTGCCCGCGCCCAAGAGACCATAAACCGCGCCATACAAACAGGCCAAGTGCCCAGCAATGTACTTCGCCCCAAGAAGCCCAGCACAGCCGCGCCCACCAGCGCCCCCACCTTCCCCCCCCTGCCAGAGCCAGAGGCGGGGCCAGCACCAGCCCCCAGCACCCCCAAGGGCAAAGCCAGCCCGACCGTAGTGCTAGAGCATGGCGGCAATCTGCATCCCCAGTCCGTGCGCTGGCTATGGCGGTACTGGCTAGCACTAGGCAAACTGCACATACTGGCAGGCGCACCCGGCCAAGGCAAAACAACCATTGCCCTATCCCTGGCAGCGGCCATCACTACCGGCGGCAACTGGCCCGATGGCCAAGCCGCCCCACAGGGCAACGTGCTAATTTGGAGCGGAGAGGATGACCCAGCAGACACCCTACTTCCCCGCCTGCTGGCATCCGGCGCAGACCGCAAGCGCTGCCACTTCATTAAGGGGACACAGGAAGCAGACGGCACGCCGCGCCCATTCGACCCTGCAACCGACCTACCCGGCCTGCACCAAGCCATAAAGCAAATAGGCGGCATACGCCTGCTAATCATTGACCCCATAGTAAGTGCAGTCACAGGCGACAGCCACAAAAACACCGAAGTCCGCCGCGCCCTACAGCCCGTGGTTGACTTAGCCGCCGCCGTGGATTGCGCCGTAATCGGCATTACCCATTTCAGCAAAGGCGGCCAAGGCACAGACCCAGCCCAGCGCGTCAACGGCTCCATAGCCTTTACCGCCGTTGCCCGTGTGGTGCTGGTAGCCGCCAAAGTCAAAGGGGAAGAAGGGGAAGATTCGCGCATCTTTGCCCGAAGCAAATCCAACATAGGGCCAGACGATGGCGGCTTTACCTACCGCATAGACATGGCAGAAATTAGGGGTTATCCCGGCCTTGAGGCATCGCGGATTACGTGGGGTGCAGCCGTTCAAGGCAACGCCCGCGACCTACTCACAGACCCCAGCGAAGGGGCAGAAGAGGCAGGCCCAAGCGCCCAAGACCTACCCATGATGCTATGGGCAGAACTGCGCGAAGGGCCAACCCAATCCGAGCAAGTAGAGGGCGTATTACTTCGCGCTGGCTACAGCAAAAAGCAGATACGCCGCGCCCGTGAAAAGATGGAAATCAAACACACAAAAGACGGTATGAGGGGGCCATGGTATTGGTCACTTCCGGCAGGATTTGCACCCCGTCCGGAATGGCTGGAATGCGTAAAAGCAGCAGAAAACAGCCCCGAAGATGCCCATTTAAGCGCCGAAGATGCCCAAGATGCCCAACATTTAAAACGGGCATCTTGGGCATCTTCAGGGCATATTGAGCAAAAAGGGCATCTTCATACAGCACCGCCCCAAGAGGCACAAAACCCGCCAACCCCCACCCCAAACCACGCCAGCCACCCACCCCAAACCAGCGCCCCAAAAACCACCCCAATCA
>CAZMMM010000356.1:0-2574 GCA_964567385.1 uncultured Comamonas sp. | reverse complement strand
ATCAGTTTGTAGTCTTGGTTGTACTTGCGGATGATGTCCCAGGTGTCGAACTTTTCGGCAAAGCGGCGGTGGTTGTTCTTCCACACAAAGTCGTACACGCAGTTGTGAAAGTAATAGAACTCCAGGTGTTTGAACTCTGTCTTGGCCGCTGAGAACAGCTCTTCCACGCGCTGGATGTGGTCGTCCATAGAGCCGCCCACATCCATCAGCAGTAGCACTTTGACGTTGTTGTGCCGCTCGGGAATCATTTGGATATCCAGCCAGCCCGCATTGGCGGCGGTGCTGCGTATGGTGTTGGCCATATCCAGCTCCATTTCGCCACCTTGGCGGGCGAATTTGCGCAGGCGGCGCAGCGCTACTTTGATGTTGCGTGTGCCTAGCTCTTGGGTGTCGTCATAGTCGCGGTAGGCGCGTTTTTCCCAGACTTTGACGGCGCTGCGGTTTTTGCCTGCACCGCCTATGCGTATGCCTGCTGGGTTGTAGCCGCCGTGGCCAAAGGGGCTGGTGCCGCCGGTGCCAATCCACTTGTTACCGCCTTGGTGGCGCTCTTTTTGCTCTTCCAGGCGCTTTTTCAGCGTCTCCATCAGCTCGTCCCAGCCCATGGCTTGGATGGCGGCTTTTTCTTCGGGCGATAGCTCGCGCTCCAGCATTTGGCGCAGCCAGTCCTGGGGCACGCTTTGCGTCAGGTCGGTGAGCAGCTCCACACCCTGAAAGTAGGCAGCAAAGGCGCGGTCGAATTTGTCGAAATGCTTTTCGTCTTTAACCAGGATGGTGCGGGCGATGTAATAAAAATCGTCCATGCTCCAGCCGTCTTGCCCCTCTGGGGTCTTGGGGCCAATTACACCGGCCTTGAGGGCTTCGAGTAGCGCCAGATGCTCTTTGACCGAAACCGGCAGCTTGGCAGCGCGCAGGGTGTAGAAAAAGTCAATCAGCATGGCCATATTCCTCATCGGCGCTGGGACTGTGCAGCGTTAGCAGGTGCTGCAAATGGTCGCGTACGCTGGGCCATTCGCCGTGGTGCAGGCTGTACATCACGGTGTCGCGAATGCTGCCATCACGGCGCAGGGCGTTGCCGCGTATCACTCCATCCTTACGCGCCCCCAGGCGCTCGATGGCGCGTTGGCTGGCAAAGTTGTAGTTGTCGGTGCGCCAGCCCACCACATTGCAGCCCAGGGTGTCAAAAGCGTGGCCAAGCAGGAGCAGTTTGCAGGTGGTGTTGACATGGCTGCGCTGCACGCTTTTGGCATACCAGGTGTAGCCAATCTCTACACGCCGCACCTCGGGCAGGATGTCGTGGTAGCTGGTGCAGCCCAGTATGCGCTCGCTGCCTTCCTCCACGACGGCAAAGGCAAAGCGTGTGCCTTGCTGGCGCTGCTGCAGGGCAGTTTCTATGTAGCTGTGCGTTTCTTGGGGGGCGGGCACTGAGGTAACGCGCAAGCGCCATAGCTGGCCATCAGCGGCGGCTTGGCGCAGCCCCTGCTCGTGTTGCAGGCCCAGTGGCTCTAGGCGCAGGCCATTGCTGGCCAAGGTAATAGGCTCTACAAATGCCATACAGCGGCTCCGGCAATCATCAAAACAGGGGGGCTTAGCGGTTGCGCTGGTTCATCAGCACCAGCTTTTCGAACAGGGAGATGTCCTGCTCGTTTTTCAGCAAAGCGCCAATCAGGGGCGGCACGCTGATTTTGTTGTCTTCGCTGTGCAGCGCCTCGGGCGGGATTTCTTCGGCCAGCAGCAGCTTGAGCCAGTCAATCAGCTCGCTGGTGGAAGGCTTTTTCTTCAGGCCGGGCAGGTTGCGAATGTTGTAGAAGGACTGCATGGCCGCATTGAGCAGCTCGGCCTTCAAGCCGGGGTAATGCACCTCAACAATCTGGCGCATGGTTTCTGGCTCGGGGAACTTGATGAAGTGGAAAAAGCAGCGGCGCAGGAAGGCATCGGGCAGCTCTTTCTCGTTGTTGGAGGTGATGAACACCAGCGGGCGGTGCTTGGCGCGGATGAGCTGGCGCGTTTCATAGCAATAGAACTCCATACGGTCTAGCTCGCGCAGCAAGTCGTTGGGAAACTCAATGTCGGCCTTGTCGATTTCGTCAATCAGTAGCGCCACAGGTTGCTCGGTGGTAAAGGCTTGCCACAGCACGCCTTGCACGATGTAGTTTTCAATGTTTTGCGAGCGGGCATCGCCCAGTTGGCTATCACGCAGGCGGTTGACGGCATCGTATTCATACAGCCCCTGCTGCGCCTTGGTGGTGGATTTGATGTGCCATTGCAAAAGCGGCATGTTGAGCGCGGCGGCTACTTCTTCGGCCAGCATGGTTTTGCCTGTGCCTGGCTCGCCCTTGACCAGCAGGGGGCGTTGGAGTTGCAGGGCGGCGTTGACGGCCAGCATCAGGTCTTGGGTGGCAACGTAGTTGTCTGATCCTTGGAATTTCATGGTCTGTGTCGGTGAAGAAAAAAATGCAATGCCCCTGATGTTAGGCCATCACAGGGGGGCCGCTGGGTGTGAAATGTGACGGAGTGTTGGCTATAGCCTAGCCGCAAGCACCTTAATCACGGGTGGCGCGGCGCTGCACGGCGGCC
>CAZMMM010000355.1:0-2578 GCA_964567385.1 uncultured Comamonas sp. | reverse complement strand
GATGATGTCTTTGCCGATGAAGTGGTATTGCTCCAGCGCGGGGTCGGCCATATAGGCTTCGTAGTCTTCGCCGCGTTTTTCTAGCAAGTTTTTTAGCGAGGCGAGATAGCCAATCGGCGCATCCAGCCAGACATAAAAATATTTGCCCGGCGCATCAGGAATTTCAATGCCGAAGTAAGGCGCATCGCGTGAGATGTCCCAATCGTCCAGCCCTTCGCTGGTGCTGCCGTCGGGGTTGGTGCGTTTGCCAAACCATTCCTTGATTTTGGCGGCCACCTCGGGCTGAACGTGTTGGCCGTTTTGCGTCCATTCTTCCAAAAATGCCACGCAGCGCGGGTCAGAAAGTTTGAAGAAAAAATGTTCCGAGGTTTTCAGCTCTGGCTTGGCACCGGATAGGGCGGAGTAGGGGTTGATTAACTCGGTAGGCGCATAAACGGCGCTGCACACTTCGCAGTTGTCGCCGTATTGGTCTTTGGCGTGGCAGCGTGGGCATTCGCCTTTGATAAAGCGGTCGGGCAGGAACATGTTTTTCTCGGGGTCGAAAAACTGCTCAATGGTGCGCGTTTCAATCAGGCCGTTGGCTTTTAAATCCAGATAAATCTGCTGCGCCAATTGGTGGTTTTCAGGGGCATCAGTGTTGTGCCAGTTGTCAAAGGCAATATGAAAACCGTCCAGATACTCTTTGCGGCCAGCGGCAATATCGGCCACGAACTGCTGGGGTGTTTTGCCGGCTTTTTCAGCGGCAATCATGATGGGTGCGCCGTGGGCATCGTCTGCGCCAACAAAGTTCACGGCATGGCCTTGCATGCGTTGAAAGCGCACCCAGGTGTCCGCCTGGATGTATTCCATGATGTGGCCAATGTGAAAGTTGCCATTGGCATAAGGCAGGGCGGTGGTGACGAAAAACTTGCGTTGCGACATGACAATTCAAAATCAAGGTAGTGGAATAGGGAAGAAGCTGGCGGGCATTCTAGCCCTGTGACGCGGTGGCGCTGGTGCGGCAGCTGGCCCCAGCAGGAGGCGGCTGTCATGGATCTGACACATACCTTGCCGAAGATGCGGGCCTGCCCTGCGCATGTGCGCTGGGGCGCTAACCCATGAAAGGTCAGTACCTATGAATGCAATGACTCCCCAGCTCGCCAGTGCCATGACCGCCGTTGTGGACACAGATGACATCGGCTACAACGCTACAGACAATCTGGCTTTGCAACACCTGGTGCAAGCACGCCTGAGCCGTCGTGGCTTGCTGCGCAGCAGCTTGGCTACGGCTGGTGGCGCATTGCTGGGCAGCCTGGCTCTGACGGCCTGCGGTGGTGGCAGCAATTCGGATGACGTTGACGACGATACCAGCCCGCAACCGCCCGAAGGGCTGCAACTGCGCTTCAACCCCGTGGCGCACAGCCTGGCCGATGCCGTGCTGGTTCCCGCAGGCTACACGGCCAGCGTGTTGTTGCGCCTGGGCGACCCGCTGACCCCCAATGTGCCCGCTTACCGCAACGATGGCACGGATGACCCCGCTACTTACGACCGCCGCGCGGGCGACCACCACGATGGGATGACCTGGTTTGGCATCGGCAGCAACCAACAGTGGTCAGCCCAGAGCGCTGACCGTGGCCTGTTGGTGATGAACCATGAATCCTTGACCCCCATGTACCTGCACCCCAGCGGGCGCACACTGGTCAACTACCAGCGCACCGTGCCCGCTGAAGTGCTGCGCGAGTTCTACCTGCATGGTGTAAGCGTTGTCGACACGGTCAAGGACAGCAGCGGTCAATGGCGCATCCAGCTTGACTCCCCCTTCAACCGCCGTATCCACACACTGACTGAGATGGAGCTATCCGGCCCAGTCAAAGGCACGGACTATGTGGCCACCAAGTACGACCCCGCAGGCATCCGGGTGCGTGGCACGGTGAACAACTGCGCCAATGGCACAACCCCCTGGGGCACTTATCTGGCATGTGAAGAAAACTGGCGTGGCTACTTCTGGCGCATTGCTGCTGAGGACAACCCCCAGCGCACGGATAAGGAGGTCACCGCCTTCAACCGCGATGGTGTGAATACCAGCCTGAACGACCCGTTCTACGGCTTCTGGGCCACCACCCAGGGCGCAGCCGATGCTGCCGAGCAAGATACCTACGACCGCTGGAACGCCCATGTGCGCGGTGCAACGGCGGCAGAGGATTACCGCAACGGCCCCAACACCTACGGCTGGGTGGTGGAGATTGACCCCTTCAGCCCCGACAGTACGCCCAAGAAGCGCACCGCCCTGGGCCGTTTCAAGCACGAGAATGCCGCGTTGACCCTGGCCGCCGACAAGCGCGTCGTGGTGTACATGGGCGACGATCAGGCCAACGACTACATGTACAAGTTCGTCTCCGACGACCGCTACGACGCGGGCAACCTGATGGCCAACCGCAACCTGCTCGAGAACGGCAAGCTGTATGTTGCCCGCTTCCTGGATGGTGCCGCCAAGGGCGACATGATGGGCGTCGGCGAGTGGATCCTGCTGGAGCGGGCGACCCGCACCACGGACGGTCGCACCCTGGGTGACCTGTTTGCCGACCAGGCCGAGCTGCTG
>CAZMMM010000354.1:0-2591 GCA_964567385.1 uncultured Comamonas sp. | reverse complement strand
ATGGCCGCTTAGATGAGGATTTAAGCCCTCTGCTATCCAAGGCGTTGGCCGAAACTAAGGAGAACCAACCGCAATTACTCACGCTGCACCTCTACGGCAGCCATCCCCGCGTAGAAAAACGCTACCCCGCCAGCGCTGCCCAATGGGCAGATGCCTACGACAACAGCATTGCCTATACCAGCAGCCTGCTGGCGCAGTGGATAGGGCAATTGCAAGCCCTGTCTGCCCAACGGCCAGAGGCGCGGATAGCGCTGGTGTATGTGTCTGACCACGGGGTGGATTCCCCCAGCTGCGGCGGCAGCTACACCCACGGCCATACGCGCAGCAGTTATGAAGTACCGCTCATGCTGTGGGCTAACAAGGCCCTGCGCCAGTCTGAACCCGATTGGTGGCAACACTGGCAAGGCTACGCCGCCAGTGCCCTCACCGAGCAAGGGCTGCCGCGCTATCACAGCCTGTTATTCAGCCAGTTGCTGGCCGAAGTGCTGGGGCAAGCGCCCTTACCCACCGCGCAAGCATTGCAAGCAGCGGCGGTGAAAGCCACATCATCCGCAGCGACCTGTGAGGATTGGGGCGAGCAGGTGCGCGCCCAGCATCCGGCAGCCGTACCGTAATTTTTTAACTCAAAGCCTTCAATCACCCTAACCAAGGAGAACTACCATGAGCACCCCCACTAAAGTCCGATTGATTGATGTTGGCCCCCGCGATGGCCTGCAAAACGAAAAACAAGCCGTACCTGCCGCCGTCAAAATCGAGCTGGTACAGCGCCTGCAAGATGCGGGACTCAAGGAAATTGAAGTCACCAGCTTTGTCAGCCCCAAATGGGTTCCCCAAATGGGCGACAACGCCGAGGTCATGGCTGGCATCCAGCGCCAAGAAGATGTGCGCTACAGCGTACTCACCCCCAATATGAAGGGCTTTGAAGCAGCGCTAGAGAGCAAGCCCGATGAAATCGTCGTCTTTGGCGCGGCCAGCGAAGCCTTTAGCCAGAAAAATATCAATTGCAGCATTGCCGAAAGCATTGAGCGCTTCGCCCCCGTGGTGCAAGCAGCGCTGGCCGCCGGAATTGCCGTGCGCGGCGCGATGAGCTGCACCGTAGGCTGCCCCTATGAAGGTGATATTGCCCCTCAGCAAGTGGGCTATCTGGCCGGTCTGATGAAGGGTATAGGCGTGCAGCGTGTTGATGTGGCCGACACCATTGGCGTAGGCACACCCCTGGCCGTGCGCCGCGCTATTGAGGCCACGCTAGCGCATTACGACATGGACAATATCTCCGGCCACTTCCACGACACCTACGGCCAGGCGCTGTCTAACACCTTGGCGGCAGTGTCTATGGGCGTGTGGAACTTCCAGTCTTCCGTAGCGGGGCTGGGCGGCTGCCCCTACGCCAAAGGCGCAACCGGCAACGTAGCAACCGAAGATGTGGTCTTTATGCTTAACGGCATGGGTATTGATACCGGCATTGCACTCGATAAGCTGATTGATGCTGGCAAATTCATCAGCGACCATCTAGGCCGCGAAAGCGGCTCGCGTGTAGCGCGAGCGGTGTTGGCGAAGAGGGGATGAGCCGAGCCTGCTGCGACAACCCTTTAGCCCCGCAGATAAGTCAGCAGCCTGCCTTTGTAAGGTGCTTTCTCTTCAGGGCTGAAGGGGACGGGGGTTTCCGTCAGCGTGAAGCCCAGCTTGGCCATCTTGCGGCTAAAGCGGTTTTTGTAGCCACGGCCTGGGCAGCTGAGTATGACTTTGCAGCGGGGGCTGGCCAGGCTTTGAATGGCTTGGCTCAGGCTTTTGGGCAGGCCTGGGTCGTAGAGTACATCGCTGGCAATGATTAAGTCGTATTGCTGGTTGCTGGGCGGGTTGTTCCAGTCCAGTTGCAGGAATGGAATCTCCGGCAGCTGATTGAGCTGGCTGTTGAATTGCAAAAAATCGCGGCTGACGGGGTGGTAGTCGCTGGCGGTGATATTCGCGCCACGGTATTGCAGGGTTAGGCTGGGCAGGCCCAGGCCGCAGCCTAGTTCGAGAATGCGGCGGTTTTTCAAGGTGATGGTTTTCATGGCCTTGGCCAGCACTTGGCTGGCGGGCCAGAGTTGGCCAAACAGGCTCCAACTGGCCGAGCAGATACCGGCGCGTTCGGCTTGGCCGTTGCGGTCGTCGTATTGCATGCGGTCTTTGAGCACGCGCAGTTGGCCCTCAAAAGCGCCTATCTGAAAGGGCTGCTTGCGTGTTTGGTAGGTGGGCATATAAAACTCTCCTTGGTGCGGGCCGGGCAGTGAGCGGGCGACCCTTTCGCTCTAACTAGGGTAGCAGACACCAAGAAAAGGGGAGGAGCGGCGGAAGTGGGCTGATTAACTGTTGAGGGACTGGTAGTGTTCCACCGCCCAGGCAAGCAGGGCATCTTCTGCCAGGGGGCGGCTGAAGAGGTAGCCCTGAAATTTGTCGCACTGTACCTGGAGTAGGCGCTCATGCTGGGCAGGGGTTTCTACACCTTCTGCCACCACTTGTAGCTCTAGCTGGTGGGCCATAGCGGTGATGGCATCAATCAGCACAGCGGGGCGGCGTTTGTCGCCTTCGGGCTGGACGGCATCAATCTC
>CAZMMM010000353.1:1578-2592 GCA_964567385.1 uncultured Comamonas sp. | reverse complement strand
CCGATTTAGCACAAGCCTTGTCGCAATGGCTGGCTGCACGCCAGGCCTACCACGCTATGCAGGCGCAAACCGCGCTGTTTTGCAGTCGTAAGTCGCCGCAACTGTCTGCCCACACCCTGCTGCACATCATCAGCAAAACCCTGCGCCAGGCAGCCCAGCGCAGCGGCCTGCCCGAACCTGCGCGGCTAGGGCCGCAAATTATTCGCAACACGGTACTGGTGCAGTGGCTGGAAAACGGCATTCCCGTAGAAGAGGTGCTGGCGCGTGCAGGCTTAAAGCAGCCAGCCGCCCTGCACCATTTGCGCGCTTATTGGGGTGCTTGAGGGTGCTCTTGCTTGGCATGCGCTAAAAGAAGCGGCTGCTGCACATCCATCACGCCCTGCGCCTGTAAAGCCTGTAGCGCCTCAGGGCTATCCACATCTGTGGTGTAGCGCGAGTGGGTGGCAGGCCATAGCAGCGTCTGCGCTGGGTGCTGCTTGCGCCATTGGCGCAGCCCTGGCGCATGGGGCGCTTGCGCCATCAGGTGCTGGCGCAAGGGGGCATCAAACATGAGGGGGTGACCCATATCGCCCTGGCAGCAAGGCTGTAGTAGGGCAATACCAGAGGGGCGCTGCTGCCAGGCGGTAAGGACGGTGGCCACATCCGCCACCTCCAGCAACGGCTGGTCTGCCAAGAGCACCATCACGGCGGCCAAATCGGGCGGCAAAGCGGCCAGCCCGCAGCGCAATGAAGAGCCAGGGCCAGCATCAGGCGCTGGGTTGAGCGCTTGCTGTACGGGGTAGGCAAAGCCTGGAGCCGCTTGCACCAGCAGGGTTTGCAAGGCGCTTGCATGGTGGCCCAGCACCACGACCACATGGCGCAGCCCCGCACGGTGCAGCAGGTGAATCTGGCGCAGCAGCAGGGGCTGACCATTACGGCGCAGCAGCGCCTTGGGGCGATAGCCCATACGCCGCCCCGCGCCTGCGGCCATCAGGACTGCACCTATAGCTGCTATAGGCTGCATGCCGAGCCAGC
>CAZMMM010000353.1:0-1568 GCA_964567385.1 uncultured Comamonas sp. | reverse complement strand
ATGGCCTGCTGGTCTTTCACGTGGGCGATATCTACCGCCTTGGGCAGGGCCACCTGATTTTTAACGGCCAGCACCTCGGCCATGATGCTGACGGCAATCTCCGGCGGGGTTTTGCTGCCTATGTACACCCCAACGGGGCCACGTAGACGCTCTAGGCTGGCCTCGGTTTGCTCAAAGTGCTCCATCATGCGCTGGCGGCGGGCGGCATTGTTGCGTCTGCTGCCAATAGCGCCGATATAAAAGGCGGGCGATTCCAGCGCTTGCAGCAGCGCCAAGTCATCCAGCTTGGGGTCGTGGGTGAGCGCGATGATGCAGGTGCGCCCGTCGGGCTGCATGGCGGCCACGGTGTCGTCGGGCATGGTGGTGAGTAGTTGCACCCCAGGCACTTGCCAACTGCTGCGGTATTCCTCACGCGGGTCGCACACGGTGACGGCAAAGCCGCAAAACTGCGCCATGGTGGCGAGGTATTCACTCATCTGCCCTGCTCCGATGATGAGCATCCGGTACTCCGGGCCAAAGCAGTTGCTTAGGCTATCGTCCTGCACAACCAGCTCAGTAGGGGCATCCAAGGGGTGCAGGCTGACAGCGCCATCGGCCAGACGCACTTGGCGCTGCACTAGGCGGCCTGCTTCCAGGGTTTTGACCAGGGTGCTGAGTTGGGCAGCGTCGGGGTCAAACTCCAGCAGCAGCTCTAAAGTGCCGCCGCAAGGCAGGCCAAAGCGAAAGGCTTCTTCTGCGGTGACTCCATACTTTGCCCATTGCGGGGCGCTGCTGCGCGGCAGGGCATCGGCGCTGCGGCCTTGGCCGTGGTGGGCGTAGCGGGCAATCAAATCATCTTCAATACAGCCGCCTGATACCGAGCCAATCACCGCCCCATCCGCGCACAGCGCCATGATGGAGCCTATCGGCCTGGGCGAAGAACCCCAGGTGCGCACCACAGTGACCAGCAATGCTTGCTTACCTGCCACGCGCCAGTCCCGCAGGGCGCGTAGCACGGTCAGGTCTAGGTTTTCCATATCAGCTTTCCTGTTTTCCGTCCTTAGAGGCTTCATCCCCCTCGGCCTTGCTGCCGCCGGTGAGCTTGCCCCACATTTTTTTCAAAGCGCCGGGCTTGTCGGCCTCCTCCTCGTCAAGCAGGCCGTGGCGGCGCTTAACCTCTTCGTCAAAGCGCTTAAAAAAGCTCTCGGCCATGGATTTGGCCACGCCATCAATCAAGCGCTGCCCCACCTGGGCAATTTTGCCGCCCACGCTGGCGTTGACGCTGTAGGCCAGCTCGCAGCCCTCGTCGTTGGGGGTCAGGCTGACCTGGGCGCTGCCTTTACCAAAACCGGCCACGCCGCCATTGCCTTCAAAGTTCAGGGTGTAGCTGGCTGGGGCATTGACATCGGCCAGGGCGATATTGCCTTGGAACTTGGCCGCCACAGGGCCAACCTTGATGGCGTTGACCAGGGCATAGGCGTTGTCGCCCGTGGCTTCAATGCTGTCGCAGCCGGGGATGCACAGCTTGAGCATCTCGGGGTCGTTCAGTGCATCCCAGGCTTGTTGCTGGTTGACGGGTAGTTGGCGTG
>CAZMMM010000352.1:0-2592 GCA_964567385.1 uncultured Comamonas sp. | reverse complement strand
CACGCACGGCTTGCATAAAGGCGTTGCTCACCCCTACCGAGACGTTGAAATTGTTCCAGCGGCCCTTTTGGCGCTTGGCGGTGATGAATTCCAGCACGTCAGGGTGGTCTATGCGTAGCACGCCCATTTGTGCGCCACGGCGTGCGCCGGCAGATTCCACGGTGGTGCAAGAGGCATCAAACACGTCCATAAAAGAGCAGGGGCCAGAGGCAAAAGAGTTGGTGCCTTTGACCCGTGCGCCCTTGGGCCGCAGGTTAGAGAAGTCATAGCCCACGCCGCCGCCCCGGCGCATGGTTTCTGCCGCTTGGGACAGGGCGGTGTAAATGCCTGGGTTGCCCAGGGCATCAAAGCCGTTGGTGGCATCAGCCACGGGCTGAACAAAGCAGTTGATAAGCGTGGCCTTGGTATCCAGACCGGCAGCGGCCATGATGCGGCCAGCGCCAATGGCACCGGCCTGCATGTTCTGGAAAAACTGCTCTTCCCAATGGGCTTGTTGTTCTGCTGCCTCCTGGCCAGCCAAGGCTTTGGCGATGCGGCGGTAGAGGTCTTGGGCGTTGTTCTCACCAGGGGCGAGGTATTTTTCAGCCAATACATCCTGGCTGATGGTTTGCAAGGGCAAATGGGTCGACATGCGTAACAGTTCCACAACAACGAAAAGAAAAGGAGAATATACCCAGCACATTCATTGATGGCTAATGCCAACAACAGTAGCCATACGAGCGAGCGCAGGCTGCTGCGGCGTTAAGATGTACGGGTATGTTTATCACCTGCCTTGATGGGGTGGGGTGGATGTAAAGCTTTCTGAATGTTCCTCAAAGAAAGGTAGAACCATGTCTTTTTCCGTATCTGAAACTGTTTCCAACGCCCAGGCTGATTTGGAGCGTCTGGTCTCTGATTTGCGTGGCTTGCTGGCCAATAAAGAGCTGGACGGCATTCCAGAAATTCGCGCTCTGCGCGAGCGTGTGGACGATGGCCTGAACCGCGCCCGTGACTCTGCCGTTCATGCTGCCCAAGATGCTGCCCGCCAAGCACGCGAGGCTGCTGCCGTCGCTGACCGCTACGCCCACGACGAGCCTTGGCGCGTGGCCGGTGTGGCTTTGGCTGTCGGTACCTTGGTGGGCTTTTTGCTGGCTAAACGTTGATGTTTGGGCAGACAAGAGGTAGTTGCTTGTGAACTGGATGTCCTTGCTGGGGCTGGATGCCTGGCAGCAGCGCGTACAGGCCGCTTTGGATGAGGGTGGCCAGTCTGCCCGCGACCGCCTGCAACTGGCCAGTTTAGAGTTGGCGCAGGAAAAAAAGCGCTGGCAAACCCTGGCCATGCTGGGTGTGGCGGCTCTGGTGCTTGGCATTGTGGCTTTGCTGATGCTCTCGTTTGCCCTGCTGGTGCACTTCTGGGATACCCCGCAGCGTGTCGTTGTGGCGTGGGTGCTGGCCGGGGTGTGGCTGTTTGCTTGGGCGGTGGTGGTGTACGGCTTGGTTTCAGCAGCGCGCCAAAGCCGTCCCTTGTTGGCCCTGACGCGCTATGAATTGCAGCGCGACTGGCAGGAATGGCGACAGCGCAAGCAATCGCCCTTTGCATCCAGTAAAGATGCGGCAAGGCACTGAAAGGAGATGGTGCGCTTTATATGAACAAGTCCACACCCTCTTCTACCAATGCCGTGGCCGCTTTGTCTGCTTTGGCACAGTTGCAACAGCGCCCTGAGTGGCAAACCGCCAGCCCTGAGCAGCGCGTGATTTTGCAGCGTATTGCCGCCCAGCGTGACCAGCGCCTGCTGGTGCGGCTAGAGCGAACCCAACAGCAGGTTCGGCGTGCAAGCAGCCAGCAAGTGGATGCTGATGCGCCCTTGTTAGAGCGCCTTTCTAGCTTTGCCCGCTTGCATCCTGCGCTTACAGCCGCCGCAGCCACCAGCCTGGGCCTGATGGTTGGCCCCAGGCGAATTGGCCGACTAGTGCAGGCCAGCCTGCCCACTTTGCTACCGCTTTTGGCAAAAATGCGGCGCTAGTCAATAGTAAAAGCCTAGCCTGCTTGAATGGCTGCCCTCAACCGCCCTTTGTGGCGGTTTTTTGTTGCAGCGCTTGTGCTACCTCAGTGACCAAGGCGGGGCCTGCATAAATCAGGCCGGTGTAGAGCTGCACCACGTCTGCACCGGCTTCAATTTTGCTCAGGGCATCGCAGGCGCTCATGATGCCGCCTACGCCGATGATGGGAAAGTCCTTGCCCAGCGCCTGGCGCAGTTGGCGTATCACCTGGTTGCTGGCTTGCAGCACGGGGGCACCACTTAGGCCGCCGGTTTCATCCGCATGGGGCAAGCCTTGCACGGCAGCACGGCTGATGGTGGTGTTGGTGGCAATCACCCCATCCATTTGGTGGCGCTGCAAGGTGGCTGCAATCACGGCCACTTGCGTTTCATCCAGGTCAGGGGCGATTTTGACAAAAATGGGCACTTGGCGGCCTTGCGCTTGTGCCAGTTCGCTGCGGCGCTGGGCAATGGCGGCCAGCAGGCCGTCTAGCGCCTCGTCGCTTTGTAGGGCGCGTAGGTTTTGCGTGTTGGGTGAGCTGATATTCACCGTCACATAGTCGGCATGGGGATA
>CAZMMM010000351.1:1959-2595 GCA_964567385.1 uncultured Comamonas sp. | reverse complement strand
TTGAGACTTAGGGCTAAGACTATGAGCGTTTTAGGGTAAGCGCCGAATCTTGGCCCGTTTGCCGTATGTGGTGCAATGCAAAGGGCGCATTATGGCACTGCAACATAACCTGGGGGAGAAGTTGCGTTAACTTTCCAAGCACAATGCGATAATTGTGGTTTTCCCGTAAAAAGCCCTGTCTAGCCTAATCGCCAAGCAGTGCTTTAGGCGCTTTAAACTCATACAGGTTTGGGCATCAAAGCGTTTGCCAGCCCTTTTCTCCACCATTACTGCCCCTTCTGCCCCTTGGCCACTGCACAAGAGCTTTCTGATTTTTTGAAGGACGTAGAAAAACGCGCCTTCAAGCGCGCTTTGTACCAAGTGCGTGATGAAGAGGCCGCACTCGATATCGTGCAGGAAAGCATGCTCAAGCTGGCCCAGCATTACGGCGGTAAGCCGGCGCAAGAGCTGCCCTTGCTGTTTCACCGCATTTTGTCCAACAGCACCCTGGACTGGTTTCGCCGCCAGAAAACGCGCAATGCGCTGTTTACCAATATGTCTGAGCTGGAACAAGGCGGCTCTGAAGAAACAGCGTTTGACTGGCTGCAAACCTACGCCTCCACCGAGCAAGACCAGGACAGCGCCGAGGTCTTGACT
>CAZMMM010000351.1:0-1949 GCA_964567385.1 uncultured Comamonas sp. | reverse complement strand
CCGTCAACGCGAAGCCTTTTTGCTGCGTTACTGGGAGGAGATGGATGTGGCAGAAACGGCAACCGCCATGGGCTGCTCGGAAGGCAGCGTCAAAACCCACTGCTTTCGTGCCATCCAGACCTTGAGCAAAGCGCTCAAAGCCAAAGGAATAGAACTATGACAATCCCCAGCACTGATGAAGCCTTTGCTCGCAAGCTCACCGCCTGCCTGAACGAAGCAGAGCAAAACCTGCCCTACTTGGTTACCGAGCGCCTGCGTGCCTCACGCGAGCAGGCGTTGGCCCAGCACAACCCCAAAGCGCAAGGACAATGGGCGGAGGCCAGGGAGTACCGCCCCAGCCTGGCCCCAGCCCATACCTCTATCAGCACTGGCACCGGCCCCGTACTCAGCCTGGGCGGCTTGGGCACACCCCAGCAAGCCAGCTCCCAACGGCCTGGGCCCACTTGGCTGCAACGCCTGCTCACCGGCCTGCCCCTGCTGGCCCTGGCTTTTGGCCTAATCAGCATTGGAGCCCACACTGACCGGCAAGCCACCAGCGCTTTGGCTGATTTAGATACCGCCTTGCTTACCAGTGATTTACCGCCTTCGGCGTATGCAGACCCAGGCTTTTTGCGCTTTCTGCAGACCTCTGACACTACAGTTTCCACCCAGCAGCCCTGAAGCCCGCCTCCGCTAGCAACGAGCCATTAGGCCCGCCTGCATGACCCACCCTGTACACAGCACACCCACAGCAGCCGACTTATCGACTACACACCGCCCCCCTACTGGCACAGCGCGGGGGGCTGTATGGGGTGCTGCCTTGGTACTCATTGGCCTGAGCCTGCTGGGCTGGTATTTATGGCTGCAGCCCACTGCCACAGGGCATAGAAGCCGCTTGACCACGCAGCTAGCCAGTAGCAGCCCTGCCCAGCTAGAAGCTGCCACTGCCGCCACCAGCAAAGCGGGGCCAGACTGGGCCAGCCTGAACCCAGCGCAGCAGCATATTCTTGCGCCCTTACGGGCGCAGTGGCAAAGCCTGGGCGCTTTAACCAAACGCCGCTGGCTGCTGCTGGCAGACCGCTACCCCCAGCTATCGCCCGGTGCGCAAGTCAAGCTGCAGCAACGCCTGCAAGGCTGGGCACAGCTCAGCACCCAGCAACGCCAAGAGGCGCGCCTGAATTTTGCGCATGTGCAGCGCCTCACCCCCGAAGAGTTACAAGCCAAATGGCTGGCCTACCAAGCGCTAAGCCAAGCCGAAAAACAGCGCCTGGCCGAAGAGGCCGCCGCTGCGCGCAAAACCACACCGGCCATTCGCCAGCCTAGAAGGGCCCAGGCCAACCGCCCCAAGCCAGCACCTGCGGCCAAACCGCCCGCCAGCAAGCCAGAGCCTCTGCCCACACCAGTGCCCGCTACAGCACCACCCCCCAAGCCCGTCCCCACCGCCCCAACCTGGAGCGGTGCTGACGAGCCTCTGCCCGATGTCATTAGCGCCCCCGTCATCACCCCCCACGCAGCCCCAGCGATAGAGCTGCCTGCCCTGAACAGCGCCACCCCCAGCGCCGTACAAGTGCCCCAAGAGATGTACACCATGGAGCTGCCAGCCTTGCCCTTAGAATCGGCCGGGCAGCAGCCAGACAGCTCCGCCCCTGACTCACCCACCCCTGAGGTGCCAGCCCCCGAACCGGAGCTTGAGCCAGAACTTGAGCCAGCAGCGGCTTTTGAACCAGTGCCAACTTTTGAGTCAGAGCAAGTTTCAGAACCTGAGGCTCAATCAGATTCAGAATCAACGCCACCAGCTGAACCTGAACCCGAGCCCCCGCTTGATGCCGCCACCCCCTCGCTTCACCCCAGCCTAGTCCAGCCGTGACCACCACCCACCCCCACACTTCAGCCCCTCAGCCACTACAGCCCCTGCCAGCGCCCAGCATTACCCGCCGCATGGCCTGCTGGCTTTATGAGGGGCTGTTGCT
>CAZMMM010000350.1:2025-2597 GCA_964567385.1 uncultured Comamonas sp. | reverse complement strand
CTTCGTAGCTGCCTTCAGCCAGCAGCGCGCCACGCTGCAGCACCGTGATGCGGTCGGCAATGCTGGAGATGACTTTCATGTTGTGCTCCACCATCAAAATCGTGCGCCCAGCCGAGACTTTTTTAATCAGCTGGGTGACGCGGTCCACGTCTTCGTGGCCCATGCCCTGGGTGGGTTCGTCCAGCAGCATGAGCTCTGGCTCCATGGCCAAGGTAGTGGCAATCTCCAGGGCGCGTTTGCGGCCATAGGGCAGGTTGATGGTGACCTCATCGGCCATCTCTTCCAGCCCCACCTCAGCCAGCAGTTGGCGGGCGCGCTCATCGAGCTGGTGCAGGCTTTTGGCGCTGCGCCAAAAGTGGTAGCTGGTGCCCAACTTGCGCTGCAGGGCCAGGCGCACGTTCTCCAGCAGGGTGAAGCCTGGGAAGACGGCTGAAATCTGGAAGGAGCGAATCACCCCTCGGCGGGCAATTTGTGCAGGTTGCTCGCGGGTGATGTCCACCCCGTTGAAGACGATGCTGCCCGCGCTGGGCTCCAGAAACTTGGTCAGCAGGTTGAAGCAGGTGGTTTTGCCC
>CAZMMM010000350.1:0-2015 GCA_964567385.1 uncultured Comamonas sp. | reverse complement strand
CAGGGCGTGGATGGAGCCGCGCTGTACCGACAAATCCACATTGCTGACGGCGGTAAAGCCTTTGAACTCTTTGGTGAGTTGGGTGGTTTTTAGGATTGTGTCGCTCATGCCCGTAAAAATTGACAATTTAAGCGTGCAATCCTAGGGCCTAGCTTTTGCGCTTGTCACTAGGAAAACCCCTTACGGGGTAAACCTCGGTAGGCTTTTTTACTTATAAAAAGCGGCGTTTTATACGCTAGAGGGTGGTTGCGGCGCCAGCGGATAACTCCCTGGTACCAAAATGCTGCGCTCTACTTGCTCAATATCCGTATGGCCACAAAAGGCCATGCTGGTATCCAGCTCATTGCGGATGATTTCCAAAGCACGCTCCACCCCCGGCTGGCCGTAAGCGCCCAGACCATAGACCATGGCGCGGCCAATCATGCAGCCGCGTGCGCCCAGTGCGCGGGCACGTAGCACGTCCTGGCCGCTGCGGATGCCGCCATCCATCCACACTTCCAGTTTGTCGCCTACGGCATCCACAATGGCGGGCAGGGCGGCGATGGAGGAGGGCGCACCATCCAACTGGCGGCCACCGTGGTTGCTGACCACAATGGCATCAGCCCCGTGCTGGGCGGCGAGCACGGCATCTTCCACTTCCATGATGCCTTTGAGCACCAGCTTGCCGCCCCATTGCTCTTTGACCCAAAGTACGTCCTGCCAGGACAGGCGGGGGTCGAATTGCTCCGTCGTCCACGCGCCTAGCGAGGCCATGTTGGACACCCCCTCAATATGCCCAACGATGTTGCGAAGGGTGCGCCGCTGTGTGCCCAGCATCCCCAGCGCCCAGCGCGGCTTGGTTGCGAAGTTGAGCAAATTGCCCAGCGTCAGGCGCGGCGGGGCGGACAGGCCATTTTTAATATCCTTGTTGCGCTGGCCAATGACTTGCAAATCCAGCGTTAGCACCAAGGCGCTGCAACCGGCGTTTTTGGCACGCTGCATCAGGTTTTGCATAGCTTTGCGGTCGCGCATCATATAGAGCTGAAACCAGAACGTTAAATCTGGCCCCGTATGCGCGGCAATGTCTTCCAAAGAGCAGATGCTCATGGTGGAAAGCGTGAAGGGGATACCCAGTTTTTCTGCTGCGCGGGCGGCGTGGATTTCGCCATCAGCGTGCTGCATTCCCGTTAGCCCAACGGGGGCAATCGCCACCGGCATACGCACCGCTTGCCCCAGTAAGGTGGTGGCGGTACTGCGCTGCTCGATATTGACGGCCACGCGCTGGCGAAACTGGATGCGCTGCAAATCCGCCTCGTTAGCGCGGTAGGTGCTTTCTGTCCAGGAGCCGCTGTCAGCGTAGTCGTAGAACATGCGCGGCACACGGCGCTGTGCCTGCTGGCGCAGGTCTTCAATACAAGTGATTTTGGAAATATCGGCCATGACACCCCTTCTCTGAGCGCAGCATAAAACAAGGCGCGTATGGTAGCGGGGGTGAAGGCTGGCCTGTGGGTGTGGCAGGCCATGCAGCGTGTGCTGCTTTACTGGGTGAAGGAAAACTCGCCGACTTTGCACACATCAATGTTGTTCTTCACCACATCTTCGCCATCTTCAAATTCGCCTTTGAAGTCGAACTTGCAAGCGCCTGTGCCGTCGTCCATATTGATATTGACGGACTGGCCGGGCTTGAGCATGTCGTCGCCCAGGATGTCTTCTTCCCAGTCATTGGTTTTGGAGCGTGAGGCGTAAAAAGCGACCATCGTGGTTTTGGTTTTGTTGATGATTTTCACCTTGCGGTCGGCAGCGGTTGCCGGGCTGGTGGTGGCCATAACGCCCATAGCGATGGCACTGAGCAAGAGAACACGTTTGAACATGGGAAGAAGCCTCCTTATAGGGTTGAAACCTGCGAAATCTGCGAAACCTGCCCAGGGCCGCGTTGCAAACCGCGCTGCTGGCCTGGCAGTGGCGCGATAGTACGTGGTGGTGCGGTTTTGCCATATCCCTGAAATTGGGTAATTTGGGGTTCAGATGGGCTGAAT
>CAZMMM010000349.1:1055-2614 GCA_964567385.1 uncultured Comamonas sp. | reverse complement strand
GCCACAACGATCATCAGTTCGATTAAGGTAAAACCGGCTTGTGCGCGGCGCATGAGTGTCGTTTGTTTCATGGGGAATCCTCCAAAACAAGGTTTCAAAATAGGCCAGCAGAAATTGCCGACTGCCCATGTAGTAGCAAACCCCGTGCCAACTTTTCAACACTCGAAGAACCGCTGCAATAGCGCCCCATGTCGCGGTAATTAGTGGACAAAACCCACTTTCACGCCGTCGCATGTCGCGCAAAATTCAAGACACTTTTATTTGTCGCTGATAAATCGCGACATATCACGCTAGAAACTGTGCAGTGAATGGCCCACCGCCCTACACATCTACAATGCCGGGCATGAATGCCGCACCCCATCACCCAGAAGCCCCGCCCGCCATCAGCCTTCACACCGCCGCCATCCTGACCGGGCGCAGCCTGCGCACCTGGCAGCGGCGCATAGAGGCGGGCTTGGTGCCCCGCCTGGGCGATGGCGCACGCGCCCAGGTGCCTTTTGCGGTAGTGCAGCAGGCCATGGACGCTACGCCCTGCCAAGCCTGGGGTGCGGAAGAGGTGCAGACACTGGTGGATGCTGACCAGGGCCATGCACAGGCCCAGGCCGAAATAGGTGCCCAATTTGCCCTGCTGGCCCTGGGCGGCGCGGCTGCGCCAACTTCAGCGTCGGGGGGGGGGGCAGTATTATACGCGCATTGCCCGCCATTTTCTAGCCCTGGCAGCCGAACAGGGAGAGGCCGATGCCATGCACTGGCTGGGCCTGCTGCACGCAGCCGGGCTGGGTGAGCCGGGGGAAGACGGCAACGCCCTGGCGCTGATGTGGATTGCCAAGGCTGCCGCGCATGGGCATGTGATTGCCCGCACACAACTGGCCGCTTTGCTGCCCGAGGGCGAGCCGCGCTGAGCGTTTCAACGCCGTTTGCAAGAAAGTTCACACCCACGCGCCCGGCCATGGCCTACAGTTGCTGCCCATGACGACCGCTACCGACACCCCTACCCCCGCAGCCACCGCCAGCGAGCGTTTTCAGCGCCAGGCCTTGGTGGTGCACCAGCTACAACAAGCCCTGCCTGCACACGCCTTGCTGTGGCAGTCCGAAGACACCACGCCCTACGAGTGCGATGGCCTGACCGCCTACCGCCAGCGCCCTCTGGTCGTCGCCCTGCCCGAAACCTATGAGCAGGTGCAAGCCGTGCTGCGCATCTGCCACGAGATGCAAGTGCCCGTAGTGGCACGCGGCGCGGGCACGGGGCTGTCCGGCGGTGCCATGCCCCACCCGATGGGGGTGACGCTATCTTTGGCCAAGTTCAACCAGATTCTGGACATCAGCCCCCACAGCCGCACCGCCATCGTGCAATGCGGGGTGCGTAACTTGGCCATCAGCGAAGCCGCCGCGCCCTACGGCCTGTACTACGCGCCCGACCCCAGCAGCCAGATTGCCTGCACCATTGGCGGCAATGTGGCGGAAAATTCCGGCGGCGTGCACTGCCTGAAATACGGGCTAACGGTGCATAACATTTTGAAAGTTAAAGGCTTTACCGTTGAGGGCGAGCCTGTGGAGTT
>CAZMMM010000349.1:0-1045 GCA_964567385.1 uncultured Comamonas sp. | reverse complement strand
CATCCAGCATTTGAGTGAGGTTACGGTAAAGCCATTTGGCAGCGACGCGCTGGATGCGCCCGGTTACGACCTGCTGGCCGTGATGATGGGCAGCGAAGGCATGTTGGCGGTGGTGACGGAAGTAACCGTCAAGCTCATCCCCCAGCCGCAACTGGCGCGTTGCATCATGGCCAGCTTTGCCGATGTGCGCCAGGCGGGCGATGCGGTGGCGGCAGTGATTGCCGCCGGCATCATCCCCGCTGGGCTGGAGATGATGGACAAGCCCATGACCGCAGCGGTGGAAGATTTTGTCCACGCCGGTTACGACCTGGATGCAGCCGCCATTTTGCTGTGCGAGTCTGACGGCACACCCGAGGAAGTGGCCGAAGAAATCGAGCGCATGAGCCAAGTGCTGCGCGAGGCGGGCGCAACCGCCATCACCGTCAGCCAGTCTGAGGAGGAGCGCCTGCGCTTTTGGAGCGGGCGCAAAAACGCCTTTCCCGCCAGTGGCCGCATCAGCCCGGACTATATGTGTATGGATTCCACCATCCCGCGCAAGCGCCTGGCGGACATTCTGCTGGCCATTGCCGAGATGGAGAAAAAATACCAACTGCGCTGCGTCAACGTCTTTCACGCGGGCGATGGCAATCTGCACCCACTGATTCTGTTTGATGCCAACGACCCCGACGAGCTGCACCGCTGCGAGCTGTTTGGTGCGGACATTCTGGAAACCAGCGTGGCCATGGGCGGCACCATCACCGGCGAGCACGGCGTGGGCGTTGAAAAAATCAACAGCATGTGTACCCAATTCACCACCGAAGAAAACGCGCAGATGTTTGCCCTAAAAGCCGCGTTTGATCCGGCTGGCCTGCTCAACCCCGGCAAGCTGATACCCACCCTGAACCGCTGCGCCGAGTACGGCAAGATGCTGGTGCGTGGCGGCAAAATCAGCCACCCGGATTTGCCACGGTTTTAGGCACACGTTCTCAGCGGTTCAGCCCAAACCGGCAGCAAAAAGCGCCTTCACTCACTATGAAGGCGCTTTTTTATTACTTTTTTATTGCTC
>CAZMMM010000348.1:880-2621 GCA_964567385.1 uncultured Comamonas sp. | reverse complement strand
GTGGCAGCTGGTACACCCCGCGACCCCGTCACAGCAGCAGATTACTGATGGCGCACAACAGCGTGATGATGGGCAGTGGGTGTACGAAACCACCTCTGCACGCACCTTGTGGGACAGCATCATGCGCTCGGCCTATGACTTTGCTGAGCCAGGCATTCTGTTTCTGGACAACATCAACAACGACAACAATCTGCACTATTGCGAGACCATTGCCGCCACCAACCCTTGTGGCGAGCAGCCCCTGCCGCCCTATGGCTGCTGCGATCTAGGCCCCATCATCCTGACCCGCTTTGTGCGCCAGCCCTTTACCGCCCAGGCCAGCTTTGACATGGAAGCCTTTACCGCTGCCGTAAGCACCCAGGTGCGCATGCTGGACAACGTGCTGGACGCTACCTCCTGGCCCCTGCCCGAGCAAGCGCATGAAGCGCAGCAAAAGCGCCGTATCGGCGTAGGCTTTACCGGGCTGGGCGACAGCCTGATCATGCTGGGCCTGAAGTACAACAGCCCCGATGGCGTGGCCCAAGGCGAGGCCATCGCCCGCACCATGCGCGATGCGGCCTATCGCGCCTCTATCGCCTTGGCTCAGGAAAAAGGGGCTTTCCCCCTGTTTGACGCTGACAAATACCTGCAAAGCGGCTTTACCCAGCGCCTGCCGCAGGAGATTCGCCAAGAGATTCGCCAGCACGGCATTCGCAATAGCCACCTGCTCTCTATCGCGCCCACGGGCACCGTCAGTCTGGCCTTTGCTGACAACGCATCCAACGGCATTGAGCCGCCTTTCTCCTGGACCTACCAGCGCAAAAAGCGCACTGCTGATGGCTCCAGCGCCTTCTACACTGTGGAAGACCACGCCTACCGCCTCTACAAATCCCTGCACGGTGCTGATGCCCCCCTGCCTGACTACTTCGTCAGCGCCCTGGAGATGAGCGCGGCAGAGCATATCGCCATGATGGAGGCCGTCCAGCCCTATGTGGACACGGCTATCTCCAAGACCGTCAACATCCCGGCAGACTACCCTTTTGACGACTTCAAAAACCTGTACATGCAAAGCTGGCAAGCGGGTCTTAAAGGCTGCGCCACCTACCGCCCCAACGACACCCTGGGCGCAGTGCTGTCGGTCAGCGACAACAGCAACGGCGAAGCCGCAAAAACTGAAAACACCAGCGATGGTGCTGGTAGCACTGGTCATAGCCAGCCCGCCAACAACCTGGCTACTGTGGTGGAGCGCCGTCCGGAGGGCCCCCTCAACGCCGTGGTGGACAAAATCGAGTATTACACCCACGATGGCGCACGCCGCCTCTATCTGGTGGTGAGCTTTATGACCGTCAACGGTGTGGAGCGCCCTATCGAGTTCTTCATGCCCGTAGGCCAAACCGGCGAGAGCCAGCAGTGGATTACTGGCACCATGCGCAGCCTATCCTTGGCGGCACGCGGCGGCTTTCTGGACAAAGCCCTGGACGACCTGCGCAAAGTCGCCTGGGACCGTGGCCCTATTCGTTTTGGCTACAAAGAAAAATCAGACGGCAGCCGCATCCCCTTGTGGCATGACAGCGAAGTGGCCTTGCTGGCCTATGCGATTCAAACCATCATCAACCAGCGTGATGGACAGGCCCCAGCAGCTCTGCCAGCCGCACCTGAGCAAAGCAGCAGCAAAGCCTCAGCCCCGCAGAAGCCTGCTCAAATACCCAACATCATGAGCGGCAAGAAAATTCCCACAGTTGCCGGTGAGGTTCAAAGAGCA
>CAZMMM010000348.1:0-870 GCA_964567385.1 uncultured Comamonas sp. | reverse complement strand
CGGTGCTCATGCCGTCATCCTCAAGGATGGCTGCCAGTTCTGCACCGCCTGCGGCTATATCGGAGCCTGTGGCTGAGTAGAGGCAATATCGCTGCAGCAAACAAAAAATGGCCGGTGTCAAGCCTTTCGTGGAAAACACGGAGAGCTTGAAACCATATATGGGGCAATAGGTTAGCTCTGTTTCATGCCGCTTGCAGAGGATGCAGCGTTGTGGGCTGGGAGCCACATGAGAGCCTGGAAAAAGTAAGCCGGGGCGCGCTCAAGCCATCTCAGTGTTGGGGCTTGATTTTCCGACCCAGTGCCCCAATTTGACTAGGCCGTCCTATCTTATGGACTCTAACACGGAGACGAACATGTCAACTCCAACCCTTTCCAGCACCGTCATTGATGGTGCCGTCAACCTTCTTGAGAAGGTTTCCAGCCCTGCTTCGCGAGCAGGCAATACTGTCGAACGCGTGGGCAAGATGCTCGATGAAGGCGTATCTCCTTCTGTCATCGCTTTACAGATGACGGAAAATAGTCCCAACGGCAACCAGTACTCAAAATCCGACGTACTTGCTTATGGCAAGGTCTATGAGGATGCGAAGACTAAAGTTGTCGTTACTGCTGCGCAAAGCCGTGCGTTGATTCAGGATCAGCAAGAGCAGTCTTCGCAGGACGACGGTTCATTGGCTCCTCAACTTTGAGTTGACCTTTCCTGAACCCCCGATCCCCTGCCATGAATGCCTCCAGCATATGCGGGATCAGCGTCATGGCATCGACCGCCTCGCCATACGTCTGCGCGTGCAGCGTGGCGTAGCGGTCGAGATCGGCTCTCAAGCTGGCCGGGCATACAAAGGTCAGCTTCATGCTTTCGGTCTTGGGCAGCGG